>JAABQT010000028.1 GCA_011391295.1 Betaproteobacteria bacterium | reverse complement strand
CGGCCGGACTTGACCTCGAGCGCGCGCAGCCCTGCGGCCCGCTCGACCAGCAGGTCGACCTCGTGGCCGGCGGCGTCGCGCCAGAAATGCAGCTCGGGCGCCTCGCCGCGGTTGCAGCCGTGCTTGAGCATCTCGCCGACCACCCAGGTCTCGAACAGCGCGCCGCGCATCGCGTGCGTCGCCAGATCGCGCGCCTCGCGGATGCCGACGAGCGACGCGGCGAGCCCCGTGTCGAGGAAGAACAGCTTGGGCGCCTTGATCAGCCGTTTGCCGAAGTTGCGGTGAAACGGCGCCACCAGGCGCACGACGTAGCTCGCCTCGAGCACCGAGAGCCAGGCCTTGGCGGTGTTGTGGGTGACGCCGCAGTCGGCGGCCAGCGAGGACAGGTTGACGAGCTGCGCGGTGCGCGCCGCGCACATGCGCACGAAGCGGCGGAACGCGCCCAGGTCGCGCACGTTGACGAGCTGGCGCACGTCGCGCTCGACGTAGGTGGCCATGTAGTCGGCGTACCAGGTTCCCGGCGGCACGCCCCCGGCGGCGACGCTCGGGTACAGGCCGCGCCAGAGCAGCTGCTCGATCGAGCCGGGCCGGGTCGCGCGGTCGAGCTCGGCGAGGCTCAGGGGCAGCAGGTGCAGCAGCCCGACCCGGCCCGCGAGCGACTGCGTGATGCCCGAGAGCAGGCCGAACTGCTGCGACCCGGTGAGGACGAAACGCCCCGGCCGGCGGTCCGCGTCGACGATGGACTGCAGGTAGGAGAACAGCGCCGGGGCGCGCTGCGCCTCGTCGAGCACCGCGCCCGCGGCGAACCGGGCGAGGAAGCCGCGGGGATCGCGCTCGGCGAAATCGCGCGTGTCCGGCTCCTCGAGGTTGGCGTACGGCTTGTGCGGAAACGTCGCGCGCACGAGGGTGGTTTTCCCGGACTGGCGCGGGCCGGTGACGGCGAGCACGGGATAGTGCCGGGCGAGGCGGCGCAGCGCGGCGCCGGCGTGGCGTGGCAGCATCCCGCCAGCCTCGCCCGCGCCATGCAGATTGTCAATTCAATTTACAAAATACACGAGGGCCGGCCTTGCGCGCACGCCCGTCAATCCCGGATGACCTTGATCGCCGCCGCCCCCAACCCGAACTGGTAGAAAATCTGCGTGAAGTCCTTCAGATCCTTCATCCACGTGGTGCGCGTCAGATCCTCCGGCACCACGATCGCGTCCCCCGGCATCAGCCGCGCGCCGTCCAGGCTGCTGGAGAAGAAGCTCCCCTGGTTGCTGATCACCGAGCCGTCGGCTCTCAGGACATACATGCTCCTCCGGTCGGCTTCCTTCCTCGTGCCACCCGCCTGCGCAACGTAGTCCGACACAGTCTTGTCCGGCTTGTGGAGGAACGCCGCCTCGTTGTAAACGGTGCCGAACACGCTCACCATCGCCGGCCGGTAGGGGATGACCAGCCGGTCCCCGTCCTCCAGCGGAATCTCCGGGATGTTCGCCAGGGTGGAATCCTCCCCCAACTCCAGCACGATCCTTCCCGTGGGCTGCAGGCGCTTCAACCGCGCCAGCACCGACTGCTGCGCCTCGGCTTCCGCTTTCAGCGAAGCCGCGTCTTCCGCGCTGGTGACGTTGCGCGCCCGAGTGGCCGCGGCGCGTTGCAGGTCTTGCTCGTACTGAATGAGGGCCTGGCGCAGCCGCTCCTCCTGCTGTTTCTTCGTGGACTCGCGCATGAACTCGGTCCCGAACACATAGGCTTGCGGCGTGACGCCGCCCACGCGCATGACGAGCTGGCGCAGGCTCTCGCCCTGCAGCGCCTGGTAAACCCCTGCATGGTTGAACTCGCCCTCCAGCCTCACTACCACCGGGCGCCGCCCAGCGGGCGCGTTGATGTCGCTCTTGGAGAACACGGTGACGATGTCGCCGGGCCGCAGCGGCAGGTTGTGCGAGGGATCGCCCTCCAGCACCACCTTCCCGAGGTTGAACGGAATCAGGATGGAGGACAGGTCGTCCGTGTTCTGACGCTCGATCACGGCGTAGTCCCAGTTGATCTCGTCGAACAGGCGCCGAACCGAAGCAGCGAGCTCGCCCTGGGGCACGGAATCCGCCAACACGGCGCTGTTCTTGCGCTGGTAGTAATCGCGCGTGATGAGGGCTTCTTTCTCGGGGATCAGGTCGCGGATGCGCATGCCGTCCTTGAACGGATGGCGCAGCGGCAATGCCACGTTGCCGCGCAAGGTGACGGCGTTCTCGAACTTGGGCGAGATCGGGTACACCGACACCAGGTCGCCGTCCTTCACCGTGCGCGCCATGCCGCCGGCGTCCAGGGTGAACTGGTCCACCACCCGCGTGTCGCGGTTCTCGATGCGCTCGATGGTGACGTTCTTCACCTGCGCCGTGGTGGTGAGGCCGCCGGCGTAGTCCACCAGCGTGACCACCGAGGCCGGGCCCTTCAGTTCGTAGATCGCCGGGTTCTTCACGTTGCCCGAAACCGCGGCGAGCGGCCCGGCGGGCGGGAAGTAGATGACGTCCCCGGGCAGGAGCGGGGCGTCCTTGGACTTGTCGCCGCGCAGCAGGAGATCGTACAGGTCGAATTCGGTCACCACCTGGGTGCCGCGCTTCAACTGGATGGCGCGCATCGACCCGCGCGTCGAAGGCCCGCCCGCGGCGAACACCGCGTTGACCAGGGTGGAGAGCGAACTTACCGTGTAGGCGCCGGGCCGGTGCGCCTGGCCCACGACGTAGATCTGGATCGAGCGCAGCTGGCCCAAAGTGACCAGCAGCTCGAAATTGCGGAAGTTCTTCGACACCGCCTGCTTCACCGCTACGGAGAGCTCCTGGTACTTCAGCCCCGCCACCTGCACCGTGCCCACGCGCGGGATGCTGATCGCCCCGTTGCGGTCCACCGTGGCGCGGTAGTCCACGTCGATCTGCCCCCAGGCGCGGATCAGCAGCTCGTCGCCAGGACCGATGAGGTAATCGGGCGTGACGGGGATGTTCTCCACCGGAGCGAAAGTCGAAGGCGCGCGGCGGAACAGGTCGTAGCCGTACAGCGGCAGCTTCTGCCCGGTGGAAGAAGCGATGAAGTCCTGAAAGTCGTTCTTCTCGGGCGCGGCGTCGCGCTCGCCGTTGGCGTCGGGCCGGGTGCCGCGGGCGGCAGGGTCGGCGGGGACCAGTTGGAGAAGGCCCGGATCGGCGGCGCGCGGCGCGTTGGTGATCGTCGGCGTCTGCACCGGCTGCACCACGATCTGCGGCGTTTGCGTCGAAGAAGCGCCGCCGACGGAACCGGTCTGGGCATGGGCGGAGGCAAACGCGAAAGCGAGAGTGAAAACAAGGGCGCGGCGCATGGTCAGGACCCGGGGGTGCTGGGACCGGGGATTCTAGCCCTGAAAGGGGGACAGACCCCTAATAACAAAAGCAAAAACAGGGGTCTGGCCCCAGGGATCTGCTCCCGAAGTCCGGCGCCCGGACCGCGCTAGCCGGGGCTGGCGCCTCCCGCGGATCGTACGTATGATCGTACGTAACGCGTAGGGCCCCCCATGGCGAAGAAACTCACCATCCTGATCGACGACGCCGTCTACGAAGGCCTGCACCGGGTGGTGGGCCGGGGCGGCATCAGCAAGTTCATCGAGGACCTCGCGCGCCCGCACGTGGCGCAGCGCGACCTGAGCGCGCAGTATCGCGAAGCGGCGCGGGACGCCTCACGCGAGGCCGAGGCGCAGGCGTGGAGCGAAGGGCTGGCCGGAGGGGTGGATGAAACGCGGTGAGCTCTGGCGAGTGGATTTCGAGCCCGCGGCGGGCACCGAAGTCAGGAAAACGCGCCCGGCGGTCATCGTGAGCAACGACGCCTCGAACGCTGCGATGCGCCGCGTGCAGGTGGTGCCCGTCACCAGCAACACGGCGAAGCTCTACGTCTTCGAGGCGCCGGTGGTCGTGAAAGGCAAGGCGGGCAAGGCGATGGCCGACCAGGTGACCACCACCGACAAGCAGCGCCTGAAGCGGCGCATCGGCAAGGTCACGCAACCCGAGATGCTCGCCATCGAGCGGGCACTCAGGATCCAGCTCGGCCTGCGGTGAAGAAATCGGGCTTTGGCCCCGATTTTCAGCCGTCCGCCGGGTAAGCCTCCAACCCCCTCAGGCGAGCGTAAATTGGCGCGAAATCCGGCGCCGTCTCCCGCATCAGCTGCTCGAAGGACTCGAGCACGAAGTACGCGAGCTCCCCGCCCGAGGAGAGCAGCCCCGCGCCGTAGGCCCGCACGCCATCGGCAGTGCGCATGAGGCCGAACTCGAAGGGTTTGCGCAGCCACACGGTGACCGGAAAGCGCCGGTTGGCGAGATGGGTGAAGAACGGCTCCTCGCGAACGAGCCCGGGCACGGCGACGATCTCCCAGCCGGTGGCCCTGGACAACGCGCGGTTGACCGCGTCGAACCGGGGGATGCCGCCCGCGGCGGCGCGGGAGTAATCACCCCGCCACGGCATTCTGCGCTGCGCATGCCGCCGGCAATCCTAGGGATAGTCCAGCTCGCGCTGATGCCTGATGGCGAGGATGCGGATCTCGTCGCGCTGCGGCAGGAACCGGTACAGCGCCACGTAGCCGGTCTTGCCGAAGGAGATCACCAGCTCGCGCAGCCCCTGTTCCACCGCGCGGCCGATGAGCGGATGCCGGCAGAGCGTATCGACCGCCTCGCGGATCGCCGCCGCGGCGCGCACCGCCGCCGCCGGATCGTCCTGCGCCAGGAACTCGAAGGCGCGCTCGAGGTTGGCGACCGCGTTGTCCGAATAAACTACCCGCGCCACGGCCGCGGCCGCGGCGGGCCTGGCGCCCTTCGCCAGGTGTTCCACCCAGGCGTGGACGTCCTCGGCGCGGTACACCGCCGCGCCGGCCTCGATCGCCGCATCCGAGGCGATCGCCTCGCGCACGAAGTCGCGCATGCGCTCGGCGCGCGCCACTTCGCGCTCGAGCGCCTCGAGCATGACGCTGTGCGCCGAACGCCCGGTCTGGGCCGCGATGCGCGCGATGCGCGCCTTCAACTTCTCGGGGAGCTTCAGGGTGGTGGTGGCGGCCATGGTGTCACCATGGTAACACCGGGGGCTCGCTCCTTCCAGAGCGCCGCCCCGGCACCGCTGCAGGGCAGCAGGTCTTCGGACGGCGACATCAGGAAAGAGGGCCGGTTGCTGTTTTTCATCTTGATTATCCCGCTCTCAATGCGGGAATTTCAAGGCGGCCGCGATGCGGCGCACGATGGTGCGCGACCGCGGCCTCGCCGGTATAATTACGCCGTAATTACAGGAGCAACGCATGGAAACCAAGATCGTCGCCATCGGCAATTCGCGCGGGGTGCGCCTGCCGCGCGCCGCCATCGAGCAGAGCGGCCTGGCGCCCGGCGAGCCGCTGGGGGTCACGGCGAGCGCGGGCAGGATCGTCCTGGAGCAGAAGGCCGAGCCGAACCGCCGTGCCGGATGGGAGGCCCGGTTCCGCCGTGCGGGTGCCGCACGGGTGCGCGAGAACCTGTGGGGCGGTGTGCCCGTGGACGAGGCCCTCGACCGATGAGCGCGCCGCGGCAGGGCGACGTGTTCTGGGCGAACCTCGATCCGACGGTGGGGCGCGAGATCCGCAGGCGCCGTCCCGTGCTGGTGGTGTCGCCGGACGAGATGAACCGCAACCTTGCCACCGTGATCGCAGCGCCGATCACCCACACGACCCGTCCCTGGCCGACACGCTGCGCCATCCGGCTGCGCGGCAAGACGAGCTCGGTGGCGCTCGACCAGATCCGCTGCCTGGATGCGCAGCGGCTCGTGCGGCACATCGCGCACGTGGATGCGCGTCCCGCGCTGCGCATCCTGCAGGACATGTTCGCCTGATCCCGATCTTCACGCCTGCGGCGCGTAAGGCTCCAGGTGCTTCAGCCGCGCATAGATCGGCGTGAAGTCGGGCGCCGTCTCGCGCATCAGCTGGTCGAAGGACTCGATGAAGAAGTACGTATCCTGGTAGCGGTCGATGCGGTAATCGGTGCGCAGGATGCGCTCGAGATCGAAGGGCCGGCGGTGCGGCCTGGGGTCGTCGACGCAGTAGGCGAGCTCCCCGCCCGAGGACAGCAGCCCCGCGCCGTACGCGCGCACGCCGTCGGCAGTCTTCATCAACCCGAACTCGATCGTGTACCAATACAGCCGCGACAGCATCGTGATCGCATCCAGGCGCATCGCCTTCAGTCCTCCTTTGCCGTACTCGACGAGGTGATCGGCGTACACCGGGTCGAACAGCAGTGGCACGTGGCCGAAGAAATCGTGGAACACGTCGGGCTCGACGACGTAGTCGAACTCCTCGGGCTTTCGCAGCCACACGGCGACCGGCAAGCGCCGGTTGGCGAGGTGCGTGAAGAACGGCTCGTCGGGAATCAGTCCCGGCACCGCGACGATGCGCCAGCCGGTCGCCTTGGCGAGGCCGCGGTTGATCTGGTCGAATTTCGGGATCTCGCGCCCGGCATCGAGCGCACCGACGGCCTCGATCCATTCGGCGCAGGCGTAGCGCGCGACGAGCTTCGACTGGCGCTCGTACAGACGCCGAAACAGGGCGTGGTCGTCGCGCGTGTAGGCGGACCAGTCCTGCTCGACGCAGTAGTCGGGGACGGCTTTGCTGTAGTCGCCGCGGAGGTTGGAAGTGTCGCTGGCGTTCATTGTGGGCAGTGCCTTCGGTTTGCCTTCATATGATCCCCTGTTTTTTGGCGCGAAGATTCACCGCGCCAAAAAACAGGGGACGCATTTAAAGGCAAAACCCGCGATTCCTAGGCCTTCGGCGCGGGCTTCACCACCCCCGCCGCCTCGCCAAACCCGATCGACACCGCGCCCTCGCGCTCGCATCTGCCGCGCTGGACCACCTCGTCGCCGTCGGCGATGAAGCTGCGCGTCTCGCCCGAGGGCAGGGTGAGCGGGTGCTTGCCGCCCTGGGTGAGCTCGATCATCGAGCCGGCCATGTCGGGCGTCGCGCCGGAGATGGTGCCCGAGCCCAGCAGGTCGCCGGGCTGCAGGTTGCAGCCGTTGGAGCTCTGGTGCGCGACCATCTGCGCCACAGTCCAGTAGGCATCCTGGAAGGTGCAGCGCGACAGGCGCGCCGGTGGCATCTTCTGCTCGCGCATCTGCGCCGAGCGCAGGAACATCGAGGTGCCGATGGCGTAGCCGCCCTCGCGCTGGTCGGCGGGATCGAGCAGGTAGGGCAGGGGCCGCGGGTCTTCGCCGCTGCGAGGGAACGCGGGGCAGCGGAAAGGCTCGAGCGCCTCCAGGGTCACGATCCACGGCGACACCGTGGAGGCGAAGCTCTTGGCGAGGAACGGCCCGAGCGGCTGGTACTCCCAGGTCTGGATGTCGCGCGCCGACCAGTCGTTGAACAGCACCACGCCGAACACGTGCTCGAGCGCGCGCGCGACCGGCACGGGCTTGCCGAGGGGATTCCCCGGCCCTGCGACGAAGCCCAGCTCCACCTCGTAGTCCAGGCGCTTCGAGGGCCCGAACAGCGGCGGGGCGTCGGGCGGATCGGTCTGGCCCCGGGTTTGTCCATTGGGGCGCGTGACGGGCGTGCCCGAGATCACGATGGAGGAGGCGCGGCCGTGATAGCCGATCGGCACCCACTTGTAGTTCGGCAGCAGCGGGTTGTCGGGGCGGAACATCTTGCCCATGTTCGTCGCGTGATGGATGCCGGTGAAGAAGTCGCTGTAGTCGCCCACCGCCACGGGCAGGAACAGCTCCGCCTGCTTCATCGGCAGGAGGTACTTGGCGAGGCGCTTCGCCTGCTTCGGGTCCGCGAGGCCGATGGAGAGGCTCTTGCGCAGCTCGCGCCAGGTTTTGCGCCCGGCGGCGGCGAGGACGTTCAGCGTAGGCCCGGTCTTCAGGCCGACGGCTTCGAGGTCGAGGATCTGGTCGCCGATCGCCACGCCGCCGCGCGGCGCTTCCGTGGAGCCCTTGCGGCGGAACACGCCGAAGGGCAGGTTCTGGATCGGGAAATCGCTGGCCGGATCGTTGGCCGACTCGACCCAGCTCTTCAATTTGGGATTGTGCGTGGCGTGCATAAAGGGGGACAGACCTCAATTTTCTCATTTGCAGATGAGAAAATTGAGGTCTGTCCCTATTTGAAGCCGTCCCAGACTTTGTCGTAGTTCTTCTGCAGTTGCTTCGCCGCGAGCGCGGCCTTGGTGGGGCGGAACGCGTAGCGCGACTCCCACATGAAGGCGAGGGTGTTGTCGAGCTTGTGGGGCGCGAGCTGCACGCTCGAGGCCTTGTCGTAGCTCGCGAGGTCCGGCCCGTGCGCGCTCATGCAGTTGTGGATCGAGATGCCGCCCGGCAGGAAGCCCCCGGCCTTGGCGTCGTAGGCGCCGTGCACCAGGCCCATCAGTTCGCTCATCATGTTGCGGTGGAACCAGGGCGGGCGGAAGGTGTGCTCGGCCACCATCCAGCGCGGCGGGAAGATGACGAAGTCGCAGTTGGCGACCCCGGGCTGGCCCGAGGGTGAGCTCAGCACGGTGAAGATCGACGGGTCGGCATGATCGAAGCTCACGGTGTTGATCGCCATGAAGCGCGCGAGATCGTACTTGTAGGGTGCGTAGTTGCCGTGCCAGGCGACCACATCCAGCGGCGAATGCCGCAATTCGCTCGCCCACAGGCCGCCGAGGAACTTCGCCACCACCTGGAAGCTTCCGCTCCGGTCCTCGAATGCCGCCACCGGCGCGAGGAAGTCGCGCTTTTGCGCCAGGCCCTGCGAGCCGATCGGCCCGAGCTCGGGCAGCCGGAACGGCGCGCCGTAGTTCTCGCACAGGTAACCGCGCGCAGGACCTTCGATGCGCACCTGAAACTTCACGCCGCGCGGCACCACCGCGACTTCGCCCGGCGCGACTTCGAGCCGTCCCAGCTCGGTGAACAGTTCGATCGCGCCCTGCTGCGGCATGAACATCAGCTCGCCGTCGGCGTTGGTGAAGAAGCGGTCTTTCATCGAACGGTTGGCGCGGTAGATGTGCACCGCGATGCCGGACTGCGAGCCGGCATCGCCCGAGCCCGCGAGGGTGACCAGGCCGTCGATGAAGTCGGTGGCCTTGGCGGGAACCGGCAACGGATTCCAGCGCAGCCGGTTCGGTGGCGTGTCCACCTCGTCGAAGGGACCCGAGCGCACGAGGCCCTGCGCGAGGCGCCTGTAGGGCGCATGCATCGCCGAGGGGCGCAGCTTGTACAGCCAGCTCGACAGGTTCTCCGCGCGCGGTACGGTGAACGCGGTGCCCGAGAGCACCTCGGGATACAGCCCGCGCGGCGTCTTCTGCGGCGAATTCTGCCCGATGGGCAGCGCGCCTTTCACCGCTTCGGTGGAGAAGGTGTTGCCGAAGCCGGATTGGTAACTTATTTTCATACGTACATTTTATTGGGGACAGACCTCATTTAAAGCACTCCGCGCCGCATCTGGTCGAGTTCGATGGATTCGAACAGCGCCTTGAAGTTGCCTTCGCCGAAACCCTCGTCGCCCTTCCTCTGGATGAACTCGAAGAAGATCGGGCCGAGCTGGTTTTCGGAGAAGATCTGCAGCAGCAGCGCCCCCGCCTTGCCGTCGACGAGGATCTTGCGCTTTTTCAGCTCGGCGATGTTCTCGCCGTGCCCGGGGATGCGCTTGTCGATGAGCTCGTAATAGGTGTCCACGGTATCGAGGAGCCTCACGCCCATTGCGCGCAGCGCATCCACAGTCTTGAAGAGTTCGGTCGAGCCGAGCGCCACGTGCTGGATGCCCTCGCCGTGGTACAGGTCCAGGTACTCCTGGATCTGCCCGGCCTTGTCGGTGCCCTCCTCGTTGATCGGGATGCGGATCTTGCCGCAGGGGCTGGTCATGGCCTTCGACTTCACGCCCGTCACCTGGCCCTCGATGTCGAAGTAACGGATCTCGCGGAAGTTGAACAGGCGCTCGTAGAAGTCGGCCCATTCCTTCATGCGCCCCTTGTGCACGTTGTGGGTGAGGTGGTCGATGGTGGTGAGGCCGTGGCCGGCCGGTGCGAGCTCCGCGCCCGCAAGCGGCTCGAAATCCACGTCGTAGAAACCGATGTTGCCGATGTCGCCGGTCTTCTTCCCGCCCTTGCCGCGCCAGCGGTCGATGAAGTACAGGATCGAATCGCCGATGCCCTTGATCGCAGGGATGTTCAGCTCTCCCGGCCCGGCGATGCCGGCATAGCCCCAGGCGCCCAGGCTCACCGCGCGCTCGTAGGCGGCCTTGGCGTCGTCGACGCGAAACGCGATGGCACAGATGCTCGGTCCGTGCTGGCGCGCGAAACGCTGCGCGAAGGAATCCGGCTCGGCATTGACGATGAAGTTGATCCCGCCCTGGCGGTACAGCACCACGTCCTTGTGGCGGTGGCGCGCGATCGCCTTGAAGCCCAGGCGCTCGAACAGCGCACCCATCGCCTTCGGGTCGGGCGCCGCGTATTCGATGAACTCGAACCCGTCGGTGCCCATCGGATTATGCATCGTGGCATTGTAAATGGGGACAGACCTCATTTTTCTCATTTGGACGTCAACCGGGCGCCCACCGGACCCGTTTCATGGTCCATGCCTCGAACCGCCCGCCTCGTCGTTCCCGGCGTCGCCCTGCACGTAAGGCAGCGCGGTCACAATCGCGAGCGGTGCTTCTTTGGCGATCAGGACTACAACCTCTACCTAGGCCTGCTTGGCCACTTCGCCAGGGAGCATGCGTGTGCGGTGCATGCGTACTGCCTGATGACCAACCATGTGCACATTCTTGTAACGCCGCAGGCGGCACAGGGCTGCGCGCTGATGATGAAGTTCCTCGCGCAGTGCTACACGCAGCACGTCAATCGGGCTCGCAATCGCACGGGCAGCCTGTGGGACAGTCGTTTTCGTTCGTGCCTGGTGGCCACCGAACGCTACGCGCTCGCGTGCTATCGCTACGTGGAGCTCAATCCTGTGAGCGCACGAATGGTGGAGCACCCGCGGGAGTACCGCTGGTCGAGCTACCGGGCGAATGCCGAGGGAGAGCCTGATCCGGTCGTGCAGCCTCATCGGGTCTATCCGGGTGTCGCGGGCTACGGAAGGCTCTTCGACGACGCGCTCGACCCGCGCGTCGTGGATGACATCCGTAAGGCAACAAATGGCGGTTACGCGGCCGGCAGCATCCGCCAGCGTCGAGGTCGCCAAATGAGAATAATGAGGTCTGTCCCTATTTAACTTGCAGTAACCCGTCGCGCAGCTCGAGCACGCGCTCGGCGCGCGCGGCGAGCGAGGCGTCGTGGGTGACGATGACGAACGCGGTGCCGCGCA
>JAABQT010000290.1 GCA_011391295.1 Betaproteobacteria bacterium | reverse complement strand
CGCCTGCACCGGCAGCACCGAGCCGGACGTCGGCTCGGACCCGCGCGCGGTGAAGACCACCGTGACCGAGGACGGCGACCACCTCGTGCTGAACGGACGCAAGCAGTGGATCTCGAATGCCACGGTCTGCGATCTCATGAATGTCACCTGCCGCAGGCCGGACACGGACGGCAGCGCCGGCCTCGCCCGGGTGCTGGTGGAGCGCACCGAGTCGCCGTTCGAGGCGCGCGAAGTGCAGATGCACGGCCTGCGCCAGGCGCCGCTCGGCGAAGTCCTGTTCGACAACTGCCGCGTGCCGAAGCGCAACCTGTGCCCGGAGACGGGCGACACTGCGCGCCTGCTCACGCTCACCTGGCTCGCGAACCGGCCGCTCGTCGGCCTGCTTGCGGTGAATCTCGGACAGAAGGCGCTGGACGCGGCGCGCGCCTATGCGGGCGTGCGCAAGCAGTTCGGCCGCGCGATCGGCGGCTTCCAGCTGGTGCAGAACGACCTCGCGGAAATCGAGACGGCGGTGGTGAGCAGCCGGCTGCTGTGCTACCACGCGCTCGCTGCACTGGACCGCGGCGAGCGCGCGAACGGACTGTCGGCGATGGCCAAGCGCTACGCAGTGGACGCCTGCGACCGCGCGGTCGCTCTCGCGATGCGCATCCACGGCGCGATGGGACTGTCGCGCGAGCTGGGCCTGGAGGAACTCGCGCGCGACGTGCGCACCCTGACGATTCCCGACGGCACGCCGGGCATCCTGACCCTGATCCAGGGGCGCGAACTCACCGGCATGGATCCGTTCCGTTGAGCATGCTTTTCATTGGCGGCGCCGCACGGAGCCATGCTAGGGTACCGGCTGGCGCTTCGTGGAGGAGGGCCTGCATCCGTTCCGGCGCAACGCCGGGGCGCGTGTCGCGCATACGTCTAATCAATAGGAGGAGTGCACCATGACGAACCAGAGCACCAAGTTACCGCGCCGCCGCGTCCTGGCGGCGTTCGCGGCCGCGGCATTCGCCGGCGCCGTCCTGTCCGGGCCGGCCGCCGCGCAGGAAATCCGTTTCGCCGAGCAGTTCGGCCTGCTCTACCTGCCGCTGCAGGTGGTGATCCACGAGAAACTGGTCGAGAAGCACGCGGCCAAGGCCGGCCTGAGCGGCGTGACCGGCAAGATGATCAAGCTCTCTGGCGGCGCGGCGGTGAACCAGGCGCTGCTCTCGGGCAACGTGGAATTCGCCTCCGGCGGCACCGGCCCGCTGCTGACCATCTGGGACGCCACCTTCGGCACCGAGAACCACGTCAAGGCGATGGTTGACCTGTCGAAGATGCCGATGAAGCTGCTGACCAACGACCCGGCAGTGCAGAAGATCGAGGACTACCTGAACGTGAAGGACCACAAGATCGCCACGCCCTCGATCTCGTCGATCCAGGCGGTGACCCTGCGCATGCTGTCGGCGAAGCTGTGGGGCGATTCGAAGAAGTTCGACGCGCTGCTGGTCAACATGAACCACCCGACCGCGGTGGCGGCCACGCTCTCGGGCGGGCAGGCGGTGAAGTCGCACTTCTCGACCCTGCCGTTTTCCTACGAGCAGCTGAAGTCGGGCAAGGTGCGGCAGATCCTCAACTCCTACGACGTGCTCGGCGGACCGCACAGCATCGTATCGCTGTACGCCACCACCAAGTGGGTGAAGGAGAACCCGAAGATCTACAAGGTGGTGCAGGACGCGTACGACGAGGCATTCCAGATCCTCAACAGCGACATCGCGCGCAGCGCGAAGATCTACGTCGAGTTCTCCAAGTCAAAGCTCAGCGTCGACGACGTGAGGGCGATGATCTCGTCCAAGGCGGAGATGGAATACAGCCCGGCGCCCAGGAACACCATGCCTTACGCCGAGTTCATGCACAAGGAAGGCGCGATCAAAAACCTGCCGAAGAGCTGGAAGGACTACTTCCACGAGAGCGCGCACGGCATGACCGGCAGCTGAGCATGGCGCAATCGGCGAGCGGGGCGGCGCCGGGGGTCGCCTCGCCGGCCGTGGCGCCCATCCTCGAGGTGGAAGGCGTCACGCTGCAGTACAAGACCAAGGACCACCTGATCACCGCGACCTACCGGGTGGGCTTCCAGGTCTACCCGGCGGACCGCTTCGTGCTGCTGGGTCCCAGCGGCTGCGGCAAGTCCACGCTGCTGAAGGGCGTGGCGGGCTTCATGAAGCCGGTGGAAGGCGAGATGCGGCTGAAGAACCGCCGCATCGAGGAGCCGGGCCCGGACCGCGTGATGGTGTTCCAGGAGTTCGACCAGCTGCTGCCGTGGAAGACGGTGCGGCAGAACATCACCTTCGCGCTGGTGAACGGCGGGCGCTGCAAGCGCGAGGCGGACGCCGACGAGATCGCCATGAACTACATCCGCAAGGTGAAGCTCACCGGCTTCGAGAACACCTACCCGCACATGCTCTCGGGCGGCATGAAGCAGCGCGTGGCGATCGCGCGCGGCATGGCGATGGAGCCCGACATCCTGCTGATGGACGAGCCCTTCGCCTCGCTCGATGCGCTCACGCGCCGGCAGATGCAGGAGGAGCTGCTCGGGCTGTGGGACGACACGCGCTTCACGGTGCTCTTCGTCACGCACTCCATCGAGGAGGCGCTGCTGGTCGGCAGCCGCATCCTGGTGCTCTCGCCGCACCCGGGCCAGGTAAAGGCCGAGCTGAACGCCAACCAGCATTCGCACGCCAACGTCGGCAGCCCGGAGTTCGTTGCGCTGCAGACGCGCATCCACGACATGCTGTTCGCCGACCGGGTGCTGGAACAGGAAGCGGCGCCCCGTGGCTGAGGCGGCCGGGCACCCGGTGGACCGCCCGGAATTCGAGCATCCGTCCGTCGGCAAGGCCAGCACCG
>JAABQT010000289.1 GCA_011391295.1 Betaproteobacteria bacterium | reverse complement strand
AGTTCCATCACCTGCTGCCGGAATT
This sequence comes from Betaproteobacteria bacterium, assembly GCA_011391295.1. GTDB lineage: Bacteria > Pseudomonadota > Gammaproteobacteria > Burkholderiales > SG8-39 > JAABQT01. The sequence goes on along the minus strand of JAABQT010000289.1, from coordinate 1,793 downwards.
CACCGCCCTCGAGAACGTCGCCATGCCGCTGTTCATCCGGCGCATGGACCGGGCGCAGGCGCTGGCGCGGGCGAGCAGCACGCTCGCCGAGATCGGCCTGGGCGCGCGCCTGGCGCACCGGCCGGGCGAGCTCTCGGGCGGCGAGCGCCAGCGTGCCGCCTTCGCACGCGCGCTGGTCACCGAACCCGCCTGCGTGCTGGCCGACGAGCCCACCGGCAACCTGGACACGCATACCGCGGACGAGGTATTCGAGGCGATGGTGAAGCTCTCCGCGATGCGCGGCACCGCGTTCGTCATCGTCACCCACGACGCCTCGCTCGCCGCGCGCGCGGAGCGCGTGCTCGAGCTGCGCGACGGGTTACTGCAAGTCAAATAGGGACAGACCTCATTATTCTCATTTGCAAATGAGAATAATGAGGTCTGTCCCCATTTAACGGCGCGCTTTCCGGCGCCGCCGCCAGGCGAGCATCACGTAGGCGCGCCAGCCGAGTTGCACGGCGAGGTAGCCCAGCGCCGCCAGCGTGAGCCCGAGCGCCACCAGCCCGACGAACAGCGGCTTGCCCAACGCCAGCGACCAGTCGAGCAGGCGCACCATCGAATCGATGAAGTGCCCCCAGTCCATCTCGAAGGGCTCGATTTTCGCCCTGCCGTGCCCGACGCCGAGCAGCAGGCTGCCGTAGCCGTAAGCGAGGAGGTACAGCGGCACGATGGTGAACGGGTTGGTGTAGAACGTCGTTAGCAGCGCCACCGGCAGATTGCGCCGCAGCGGGATGGCGAGCGCGAGCGCGGTGAGCATCTGCAGCGGCCCGGGCACCAGGCCCGCGAACAGCCCGATCGCCACTGCACCGGCCACCGAGTCGCGGTTGAGGTGCCACAAGTTCGGGTGGTGCAGCAGCGTGCCGAACATCGCCACCAGGCGATTGCCGCGCACGCTGGCGGCGGTAGGCAGGTATTTACGGAAGAACTTGCGCGGCATCGGGTCATCCGGCGCAGGGCCGGCGCGTTGATTCTAGATGACCGGAGCCGCGCTCGCGTTCTGCGCCGGGGTGCTGCTCCTGCAGCAGCAGTCTGCGCTGCCCGCGCCGGCGTGGCTCGCCTTGTTCCCGGCGTGCCTGGCGCTCGCCGCGTGGCGGCGCAACCTGCTCCTGCCGGCGGTCTGCGCGATCGGCTTTCTCTGGGCGGCGGGCTGGGCACAACTGCGCATTGCCGATCGCCTGCCCCCTGAATTGGAGGGCCGCGACCTCGAGGTCGCCGGGGTGGTGGCGAGCCTGCCCGCGGCAGGCGAGCGGGGCCTGCGCTTCGAGTTCGAGATCGAGTCCGCGCCCGAACGTGTGCCGCGAAAAATCCTCCTCGCCTGGTATTTCGATGCTTCGATGCAAGGGGTGCCCAGCGTGAATCCGGGCGAACGCTGGCTGCTGAGCGTGCGCTTGCGCCAGCCCCACGGCCACGCCAATCCGCACGGCTTCGACTATGAGGCCTGGCTTACCGAGCGCGGCATCGGCGCCACCGGCTACGTGCGCCAGGGCAAGGTGGCGCGCCGGCTCGGCGCACGCGACAGCTTCGCCGACCGCATCGAGCAGGCACGCGCGGCGATACGCGAGCGCTTCCGGCGCGTGCTCGGCGAAACGCCCGCCGCCGGCATCCTCGCCGCGCTCGCCATCGGCGAGCAGCGCGCCATATCCAACGAGGAGTGGCGCTTGTTCAGGCAGACCGGAGTCACTCATCTGATGAGCATCTCCGGGCTGCACGTGACGCTGGTCTCGGGACTGTGCGCCTGGCTGGTGGCGGCGTTG
>JAABQT010000288.1 GCA_011391295.1 Betaproteobacteria bacterium | reverse complement strand
GTGGCGGCGCGTGCCGCGCCTCGCGCTCGCGCTGCCCGCGCGCAAGGCGGGCGCCGCGGCGGCGATTGCGGCGGCGCTCGGCTATACGCTGCTGGCCGGATTCGCGGTGCCTGCGCAGCGCACCTTTTACATGGTAACGGTCGTGGCGCTGGCTCTGTGGTGCGGGCGCATCGCCTCGCCGCTGCGCACGCTGGTGCTGGCGCTCGCCACGGTGACGGCAATGGACCCCTGGGCGGTGCTGCAGGCCGGCTTCTGGCTGTCCTTCGGCGCCGTCGCGCTCATCTTCTACGCGTCGGCCGGCTGGACCGAGGGCGAGCCGCGCCCGCTGCAGTGGCTGCGCGTGCAATGGGCGATCACCGTGGGGCTCGCGCCCGCGGCGCTGTTTCTGTTCTCGACGGTGTCGGTGGTGGGGCCGCTCGCCAACGCGCTCGCCATCCCGCTGGTGTCCGCGGTGATTACCCCCCTCGCGCTCCTCGCGGCGCTCTTGCCCGTCGATGCCTTTGTGCACCTGGCGCATTGGCTCACGCAGTGGTTGCTCGAATACCTGGAATGGTGCGCGCAACTTCCGCTGGCGCTCTGGCGCCAGCACGTTCCGCCGCTCTGGGCGACGCTGCTCGCGCTCGCCGGTGTGGCCTGGCTCCTGTTGCCGCGCGGCTTTCCCTGGCGCGCCAGCGGCTTGGCGCTGATGCTGCCTGCGGTCGCGCTGCCGGCACCAGCGCCCGCGCCCGGCGAGGCCTGGGTGACGGCGTTCGACGTCGGCCAGGGGCTGGCGGTGCTGGTGCGCACGGCGCGCCATGCGCTGCTCTACGACGCGGGCCCGGCCTACGGCACAGAGAGCGACAGCGGCGAGCGCATCGTCGTGCCGGCATTGCGCGCGCTCGGTGTGGCGCGCCTCGACACCTTCGTACTGACGCACAACGACACCGACCACACTGGCGGTGCCGTGTCGGTGCTGGAGAATCTGGACGTCGGTGCGGTGCTGTCCTCGCTGCCGGAGCGCCATCCTGCGCTGTCGATCATCGGCACGCCGGCCCGCTGCCTGCGCGGCCAGGCATG
>JAABQT010000287.1 GCA_011391295.1 Betaproteobacteria bacterium | reverse complement strand
GTGCCGGACTGGGAACTGGCGCCGTACAGCGTGCCCTGCGGCCCGGCGAGCGCCTCGACGCGCGCGACGTCGTAGAGGTGCACGTCGAGATTGCCCTGCACGGTCGTGATCGGCTGCTCGTCGAGATACATGCCGACGCTCGGCTGCGAGGTCGTCGCCTGGCCGTCGCCGCCGGTGACGACGCCGCGCATATACACTGCGCTGTAGCCCGAGCCCGCCCAGGCGGCTGCCTGCATGGTCACGCTCGGCAGGAACTGCACGTAGTCCTTGAAGTTCTGGATTTGCAGTTCCTCGAGCTTCTGCTGGCCGAGGGCATCGATGCTGATCGGCACGTTCTGCAGGCTTTCCTCGCGCTTCTGCGCGGTGACCAGCACTTCGCCAAGCGTGGTGGCGTCCTGCGCCATCAGCGATGGGCTCGCCAGTGCCAGCAGGACGGCTGATGCGATGGGCGTGCGGACAAGATGGGATTGCGGACGCTTCGGAAGGACGAGCGGCATAGCGATGCTCCAGTGGGGGTGCAGTGGCGTCAGAGACTACAGCCAAAACCGGCAACAACGCAAAGGCGGCGCGCATTCGTGGCGCGGACGCCACGGCCGGGTTCAGGACTCGGGGATGGCCGGATAAGTGTCCAGGGCTGGCCCGAGGGCGGCTTTCAGCGGGTCCAGCCAGCCCTCAAAGTGCCGCCACTGCTCGATCCCGTCGCGGTAGATGGGCTGGCGGACCTGCTCGGAACTGGCGGTCCTGACCGGGCGCTCGTTCTCGAAGAAGCGTAGGCAACCGGGTTCGAATGGCAGACCGCAGTAGTCGAGGACGCGACGCACCTCGGATTCGGTGTCGTCGACCAGCTGCTCGTAGAACACGCGGTGGATACGGCCCGGCAGGACGCAGTCGAAGTGCGCCATCAGCATGACGTAGTCGCGGTAATAGCGGCCCATGTCGGTGAGGTCGTAGCTGAAGCGCTGGCCGCGGGCGTAATGCTGCTTGAAGTTCGAAAAGCAGCAGGCCATCGGGTGGCGGCGGGCATCGATAATCTTCGTATTCGGCAGGGCGAGGTGGATCATCGCTACGTGCAGGAAGTTGTTCGGCATCTTGTCGATGAAGCAGGGACGATCCGTTTTGCGGTGCACAAGCGTGCGTTCCAGATAGCGCTCGCCGAGCTCCCGGAGTGCTTCTTGGCCCATGGCGGCGACCACGTCTGAATAGGCACCAATGTCGTCGGACTCCGCCAGTTCGCGCAGTTCCCGCGCCAGCGTGATGATTTCAGGCAGCTCGGTTGTTCCCTCGACTGCCGAGTGGCTGGAAAGTATCTGTTCGAGCAGGGTCGAACCCGAGCGCGGCATGCCGACGATGAAGATCGGGCTCGCGGCCTCGCACCCTCCGCCCGGATGCGCGGCAAAGAACTCGCGCGTGAAGACGGCCTTCAGCCGCTCGGCGCGCCGCGTGTTGACGTTGGCGTCGTACCGGTTGCCCTTGCGGTGCAGCGCGTTGCCTCTGGCGTAGTGCTCGAAAGAGGCCTGGTAATCGCCGGCGTCTTCATACGCCTTGCCGAGCGCGAAATGCAGGTGCACACGGTTCGCCTCGTCAACAGCCGGGTTTTCGACACCCCCCAGCATCGCGGCGAGGTCGGCCTCCGTAAAACGAACGGTCTTCAGGTTGGCCAGGCTCCAATACGCCTCGCCGAAGGCGGGATCGCGCTCGATCGCGCGCCGGTAGGCGGCGATGCTGTCGTCCTGCCGGCCCTCGGTTTTCAGCACGTGGCCGTAGCTCAGCCAGACCTTGGCATTCTCCGGGCGTTCCTTCAGGAGATCTGCGTACATCCGGCTCGAGCGCTCGTACTGGCCGACGCGGCTCAGAATCACGGCTGCCAGGTTGCGGTAGCTGGGGTTGCGCGGGTCCGCGACGAGCAGCCGCTCCACCTCGGCGAGAGCACGCGCGGCGTCGTTGCGCCGGTGCAGCACTACCGCGAGGTTGTAGCGCGCGGGCATAAAGTCCGGCGCGAGTTCGAGGCAGCGCTCGAGCAGCTTCAGGGCATCGTCATCGCGGCCAAGGCGCGCGGCGACCTCGGCGAGCATGCGGATCGCTGGCACGTCGGTCGGCACCTCATACAGGTGCGCCTTGAGAAGCCGCTCCGCCTGCGGAATTTCGTTGCGGTTCATCGCGATGGCGGCCTGCCGCAGCCGCGGGTTGTCGAGCGACGATTTGATCGATTTCATCGGGCGAGGGCGCGCCCGAGGCGCGCGATGCCCTCGTGGATGTCCGGCACGGTGTAATGCGCGAAGGACAGGCGCAGGCAGTTCCTGAGGCCGCCGGCCGTGGAGCACGCAGTGCCGGACAGAAAACCGGTGCCGGCGGCGCGCGCCGCCGCCTGCAGGTTCCCGGCATCCATGGATGCGGGTAGTTCGAGCCAGTAGAAATAGCCGCCCGCGGGTTTTGTCCAGCGCGCGACGCCGGAGAGCTGCTTGCGAAGCGCCATGTCCATCGCCTGCGCCCGCGCCGCGTAGCTCGCGCGCAGGTGTGCGACATAGGAAACCAGTTCGCCGTTCTCCATCAGCTGGCGGACGACGTGCGACGTGAAGTGATTGAAGTTGCCGCCGCTCACCAGCACGCCGCTGGCCGTGAATGTACGCATCAATTCCGCGCTCGCGTGGATCCAGCCGAGGCGCAGGCCGGGCGCCAGGATCTTCGAGAAGGAGCCGAACGACAGTACGTTGCCGCGACCCGTGAGCGTGCCGAACGACGCTGGCGGCGGCGCGCCGTGGTACAGCAACTGGTACACCTCGTCGGCCGCGATGATGAAGTCGTGCTTGAGGCTCAGGGCTGCGAGCCGCTCGCGACGCTCCTGACCGAGTGTCTGTCCGGTCGGGTTGTTGTAGGGCGGGATCGTGTAGAGCAATTTCGGGC
>JAABQT010000286.1 GCA_011391295.1 Betaproteobacteria bacterium | reverse complement strand
TTGCGATCGAGGAATTCGTTGGTGTAGACGGTCTTCACCTCGAACGGCTTGTCGATACCGACGAAGTCACGCACCAGCTCGTAGTCGGCCTGCATGCGGGCGTCATCGTGAATGCCCAGCGCGACGCCGGTCGAGGACTTGTCGCTCATCAGCACTTCCACCAGGCTCCAGTTGGTCAATTCGTTGTCGAACTTGAGCGCCCCGTTGGCGTCCACCAGCGCCTGCACGCAGGGCTTGGGGTCCTTGACGCAGGCGGCGAAGGCGCGCTGCGTCACCCGGACGAACTTGCCGACCAGCGCCTTGTTCGACTTCAGGTACTCGGCGTTTACCACCACCGAGTTGCCGTAGGGATTGAGGCCGACGTCGCGCCAGGCGACGAAGCCCATATCCTCGCCGAGCTCCCGCTTGAAGATGTGGTGGATGTTGTAGAACGAGGTGGTGACGTCGATGGCCTTCGCCTTCAGCGCGGAGAGCTTGGCGTTGGCGTCCACGTTCACCCAGGTGACCGACTTCGGGTCGACGCCGTTCGCCTTGGCGAGCGCCGGCCACATGGGGCGCGCGCCGTCAGCCGCGGGGTTGCCGATCTTCTTGCCGGCGAAATCCTTGATGCCCTTGATGCCCGAGCTCTTCAGCCAGTACAGGCCCTGCGGCGAGTTGGCGTAGACGTTGAATACGGCGACGTTGTTCGCGCCCTTGCCTTTGCCGATGAGCACGTTGCCCATGTCGGCGAGGCCGATCGGGTTGGCGCCGGCGCCGACTTTCTGCACCGCGAGCATCGAGCCCTTGCCCGGCTCGAGATTGAGCCCGATGCCTTCCTTGGCGTACCAGCCCTGCGCCTTGGCGTAGTAGTAGGGCGAATGGTCGCCGCCGGGCACCCAGTTGAGGATGAAATCGAGCGTGGTCTGGGCGGCGGCGGGCGCCGCCAGGGTTGCGGCAAGCACCGCGATGATCAGTTTGCGCATGCAATCCTCCTCGTACCGTGGGTGCAGCGATGGTATCGGTGCGATTTTGCAGCGTCAATGGCTGGACGCGGTTAACCGGCCGGTTAAAATCCGCGCATGCCCCTCCATCGGTCGGCGTTGCCGCTGGAAACCGTTGCCTTGCTGCGCCGCGGGACGGTGATCCCGGCGCATCCGCTGGCGCTCGATTCCAGACGCAGGCTCGACGCGCGCCGGCAGCGGGCGCTCACGCGCTACTACCTCGACGCCGGCGCGGGCGGGCTCGCCGTGGGCGTGCATGCCACGCAATTCGCGATCCGCGAGCGGGGTCTGTACGAGCCGGTGCTCGAGCTCGCCGCCGAGACGGCGCGCGACTGGGCCAGTCGCCCCCTGGTCATGATCGCCGGTCTGGCCGGCGCAACCGCGCGGGCCAGGCAGGAAGCCGCGATCGCGCTGGCGCACGGCTACCACGCCGGCATGCTGTCGCTCGCGTCGATGAAAGGCGCCTCGGTGGACGAGCTGATCGAGCATTGCGCCGCGGTGGCCGCCGAGATCCCGCTGGTGGGCTTTTACCTGCAGACGGCAGTCGGCGGCATCCCGCTGTCGATGGAGTTCTGGCGCCGCTTCGCGCTGATCGACAATGTGATCGCCATCAAGATGGCGCCGTTCAACCGCTACCGTACGCTGGACGTGGCGCGCGGCGTGGTGGCGGCGCGCGCGGAGGAACGCGTCACTCTCTACACCGGCAACGACGACCACATCGTGCTCGATCTCGTGGTGCCCCTGGCAGTGAGGCGGGATGCGCAGGAGGTGCGCGTGCGCATCAAGGGCGGTTTGCTCGGCCACTGGAGCGTGTGGACCAGGAGCGCCGTCGAATTGCTCGACCGCGTCCACCGGCAACAGCGCGTCGACGAGGACCTGCTGGCGCTCGATGCCCGCGTCACCGACTGCAACAGCGCGTTTTTCGACGTGGCCAACGACTTCGCCGGCTGCATTCCCGGGTGCCACGAGGTGCTCAGGCGCCAGGGGCTGCTCGAGGGCATCTGGTGCCTGGATCCGCGGGAAACGCTGTCGCCCGGGCAGGCGCAGGAGATCGAGCGCGTATGCCGCGAGCATGCCGACCTCGCGGACGATGAGTTCGTGCGCGCCAATCTTGGCAAGTGGCTGGCCTAGACATGAGGCTCCGATGAACGAGAACCTGCAACGTACCGCGCTCGCCGTGCTCGCGCACGCGGCGCTGATCCTGGCCTGGTACCTGTTCGTGAAGCTGGGCAACGTGCCCAGGTTCGTCATGCCCTCGCCCGGGGCGACGCTGGGTGCGCTGCTGCAGCCCGACTACGGCTGGTGGGCCAATTTCGCCGTTACCGCCACCGAGATCTTCGCCGGCTACTTCCTCGCGCTGGTGGTGGGCGTGGCGCTGGCGCTGCTGTTCTCCTGGTCGAAGTTCCTGGAAGCGTTTTTCATGCCGCTGCTGGTATCGCTCAACATGATTCCCAAGGTGGCGCTCGGGCCGCTGATCATCGTGTGGTTCAAGTACGGCGTCCTGCCGAATTCCATCATGGCGTTCTCCATCTGCGTGTTTCCGATCCTGCTCACCACCGCGCGCGGGCTGCGCGAGATAGAGCCGGAACTGCTCGACCTGGTGCGCTCGCTGAAGGGCACGCGCTGGCAGCTGTTCACCAAGATCCAGTTGCCCGGCGCGCTGCCTTACATCTTTGCCGGCATGAAGGTGGGGGCGATCCTCGCCGTGGCGGGCGCGGTGGTGGGCGAGTTTCTCGGCTCGGACAAGGGCCTGGGCTACCTCATGCTGCAGGTGCAGGTGACGCTCGACACACCGGCGATGTTCATGGCCGTGCTGTTGATCACGCTCATCGGCATGCTGCTGTACGGCATCGTGCTGGGCCTGGAGCGCTGGCTGGTGGTGAAGGACGCACGGGTGAAGTGATGGAACCCTTCATCCGCCTC
>JAABQT010000285.1 GCA_011391295.1 Betaproteobacteria bacterium | reverse complement strand
AAAGAGGGATAACGTCAAATGGCACGTTCGATCAAGAAGGGTCCGTTCGTCGACGACCACCTGCAGGACAAGGTGCAGGCGGCGCGCGCGACCAGCGACAAGAAGCCGATCAAGACCTGGTCCCGCCGGTCGACGATCACGCCCGATTTCGTCGGGCTGACGATCGCCGTCCACAACGGCAAGCAGCACATCCCGGTCTACGTCTCCGAGAACATGGTCGGGCACAAGCTCGGCGAGTTCGCCCTGACCCGCACCTTCAAGGGACATTCGTCCGACAAGAAGAGCGCGGCGCCGGTCATGAAGAAGAAGTAAGGAGCCACGATGGAAACCAGAGCCATCCTGCGCGGAGTGCGGCTGTCGGCCCAGAAGGGCCGGCTCGTCGCCGACCAGATCCGCGGGCTGCCCGTCGACAAGGCGCTGAACCTGCTGGCCTTCAGCCCGAAGAAGGGCGCGAAGATCATCAAGAAGGTGCTCGAGTCGGCGATCGCCAACGCCGAGCACAACGACGGCGCCGACGTCGACGAGCTCAAGGTCAAGACGATCCTCGTCGACAAGGCCGAGAGCCTCCGCCGGTTCACGGCGCGGGCCAAGGGCCGCGGCAACGTGATCCTGAAGCAGACCTGCCACATTCACGTCACCGTCGGCGACGGAAAGTAAGGGAAGAGGTCCATGGGACAGAAAATTCATCCGATCGGCTTCCGCCTGGCCGTCACCCGGAACTGGACGTCGAAGTGGTATGCGAACAGCAAGCACTTCGCGTCGACGCTGAAGGAAGACATCAAGATCCGCGAGTACCTCGCGAAGAAGCTGGCGCACGCGTCGGTGGGCAAGGTGTCGATCGAGCGTCCGGCGAAGAACGCGCGGATCACGATCCACAGCGCCCGCCCCGGCGTGGTGATCGGCAAGAAGGGCGAGGACATCGAGACGCTGCGCAGCGACCTGCGGCGGATGATGGGCAGTGACGTCGGCCTCAACATCGAGGAGATCCGCAAGCCGGAAATCGACGCGCAGCTCGTCGCCGACTCGATCGCCCAGCAGCTCGAGAAGCGGATCATGTTCCGCCGCGCCATGAAGCGCGCGATGCAGAACGCGATGCGGCTCGGCGCGCAGGGCATCAAGATCATGACGGCCGGCCGGCTGAACGGCGCCGAGATCGCGCGCAGCGAGTGGTACCGCGAGGGCCGCGTGCCGCTGCACACGCTGCGGGCCGACATCGAGTACGGCTTCGCCGAGGCGCGCACGACCTACGGCGTCATCGGCATCAAGGTCTGGGTTTTCAAGGGCGAACGGTTGGCGCACAACGCCGAACCGGTTCAGGCGCCGGCGCCGTCCACGGATGCGCCGAAGCGTCCGCCGCGCCGCACACCGCCGCCAGGAGCGAAGAATGCTGCAGCCAGCTAGAAGGAAGTACCGCAAGGAGCAGAAGGGACGCAACAAGGGCGTTGCGACCGTCGGCAACAAGGTGAGCTTCGGCGAGTACGGCTTGAAGGCCGTCGGCCGCGGCCGCCTGACCGCGCGCCAGATCGAGGCGGCGCGGCGGGCGATGACGCGCCACATCAAGCGCGGCGGCCGCATCTGGATCCGCATCTTCCCCGACAAGCCGATCTCGCAGAAGCCCGCCGAGGTGCGGATGGGCAACGGCAAGGGCAACCCCGAGTACTACGTGGCCGAGATCCAGCCCGGCAAGGTGCTCTACGAGATGGACGGCGTCGACGAGCCGCTGGCGCGGGAGGCGTTCGCGCTGGCCGCCGCCAAGCTGCCGATCCGCACGACGTTCGTGCATCGGCTCATCGGCGGCTGACGGCACACGGGAGGCATGAAATGAAGAAATCCGAAGCCAAGAAGGCGCTCGTCGGCAAGGGCCCGGTCGAACTGAAGACCGAGCTCGACGCGCTGCTCAAGGAGCAGTTCGGCCTGCGCATGCAGAAGGCGACGCAGCAGCTCACCAACACCGGGAAGATCCAGCAGGTGCGGCGGAACATCGCCCGCGTGCGGACCATCCTCCACCAGAAGCAGGGACAGGCATGAACGAGCAAGCGCAGGCCCCGGCGGTGCGCAAGGTCATCATCCAGACGCTGACCGGCACGGTCGTCAGCGACAAGATGGACAAGACGGTCACGGTCCTGGTCGAGCGGCGGGTCAAGCACCCGCTGTACGGCAAGGTCGTCACCAAGTCGCAGAAGTACCACGCGCACGACGAGAACAACGAATGCAAGGCCGGCGACACGGTCGAGATCGAGGCCTGCCGCAAGCTCGCCAAGACCAAGGCGTGGCGGGTCAAGCGGCTGGTCGAGAAGGCCAAGATCGTCTGATTGCCGGCAGGGTTGCGGCAACGCACAAACCCTGTCATACTTTTGGTTTCGCCCGCCGCAGACGGCGACGCCCCCGGGTTCCCGGACGGCGCCACTGCGGTCCTTCCCCGGGACGGTGCCCTAGGCCCCGTCCGCCAGCGGGGTCCAAAACTGGCCGCGTCATGCGCGGTGGCCGCGGGGTTGCGCGATGGCGCCCTCCCGGCGCACCCGCCGCGGGTTAAGTTGGAGAAGCAGCAATGATCCAGATGCAGTCGATGCTGGAGGTCGCCGACAACACCGGCGCCCGGCAGGTCATGTGTATCAAGGTGCTCGGCGGCAGCAAGCGCCGTTACGCCCACATCGGCGACGTGATCAAGGTGTCCGTCAAGGACGCCGCTCCGCGCGGCCGCGTCAAGAAGGGCGAGATCTACAACGCGGTCGTCGTGCGCACCCGCAAGGGCGTCCGCCGGAACGACGGCGCGCTGGTGAAATTCGACACCAACGCCGCCGTGTTGCTCAACGCCAAGCTCGAGCCGATCGGCACGCGCATCTTCGGCCCGGTGACCCGGGAGCTCCGCCCGGAGCGCTTCATGAAGATCGTGTCGCTCGCGCCGGAAGTGCT
>JAABQT010000284.1 GCA_011391295.1 Betaproteobacteria bacterium | reverse complement strand
AAGCCCTTGGCGAGCGTACGGATGACGTTCTCGGTGTTGCCGAGCTTCTTGTAGTACTCGGCCATCGGGCCCTTGACGCGCTTGCCGAGCTCGATCAGCGTGTCACCGAACGCCCTGGTGTCATGCAGGGGTTTCACCGCGGGCACGCGCAGGTTGGTCAGCGGCCAGCCCTGGAAGGGATAGGTCGGCGTATCCTGCAGGCGCTCCAGGTAGGTGTGGTCGGGCAGCAGCAGGTCGGCGAACATCGCGGTCTCGCTCGGGAAGGGCGAGGTCTCGATGACGAACACCTTCTGCAGCGCCTCCTCCCACTTCTTCGCATTGGGCGCGGAGAAGATCGGGTTGGTGAGGTAGAACATCAAGGTGTCGAGCGTGTAAGGCTTGCCCTCGACGATGCTGTCGGCGATGCCCTGGATGTTGTTCGAGGCGAGCGGCAGCTCCTTGGTCTTCACCCGGTCGATGCGCGGCATCTTCTTCTCCGCGGCCGCCTTGGCGGCATCGTCGATGAATTCGTCCGGGCTCGGCAGCTTGCCGTAGGGCACGCCCATTTGGTTCATCAGCCCGCCGACCGCGTACATGGAGCCGACCAGCGCGTTCAGGGCGTGGATGGCCATGCCGTTGTAGGTGCCGTTGGTGTGCAGGCAGGGGCCGCGCTCGAAAATCGCCATCGCCGGGCGCGTGGTGCCGAACTCGCGCGCCACCTTCTCGATGTCTTTCACCGGGATAGTGGTGATCTCGGAGGCCCACTCCGGGGTCGCGTCCTTGAGCACCTCGTTCCACCACTCGACCAGGCCCAGGGTCCATTTCTCCTTGAAGGTCTGCGGATCGACCCGCTCTGCGCGGTAGAACCGGTTGATGCCGTCGACGAAGTCGCCGACGAACTTCTTGTCCCACCAGCCGTGGCGCAGGATTTCGTAGGCGATCGCCAGCGCAAGCGCGCCGTCGGTGCCCGGCTTGACCAGCAGCAGGTGGTCGGCCGCCGCGCCGGTCGTGGTGACGCGCACATCGACCATCGTCACCCTCGTCTTGGGCGACTTGGTGCGGATGTAGCCCCAGGTCTGCAGGTTGTTGTTGAACGGCCGGAACGCCTCGAGGAAAGAAGCGCCGAAGTTCAGCATGTAATTCGTGTTGCGGTAGTCGTAGGCGTTGTAGCTGTAGTTGCCGTCCATCGCCAGCTTCGCCTTCTTGCTGGTGTCGGCGCAGATGGAGGAGTGACCGAGGCCGGTGTTGGGCGAGCCGTACAGCTTGCCGAAATTGCCGAGCAGCCCGGCGTCGGAACTGCCCCAGCCCCGGCCGTGCACGATGGCGAAGCGGTGCGGCTCGCCCTTCTCGCGCAGGGCGTTCAGGCGCGCGGCGACCGCGTTCAGCGCCTCGTCCCAGGTGATGGGCTGCCACTTCGGATCGATGTCTCGCCCCTTCTGCGGGTTGGTGCGCTTCATCGGCCCCTTGATGCGGTCCGGGTCGTACAGGATGTAGGCGCCGAGCGGGCCCTTCGGGCAGAGCTTGCCGTTCGAGATGGGGTGGTCGAGCGTGCCCTGGATGTTGTGCACCTTGCCGTCGGTGACATAGACGTCGATGCCACAGCGCGCCGGGCACTGGTGGCACACGTTCTTGACGATCCTGGTCTGCGGTATCGCCTTCGGGCCCTGCGCGGCCGGTTCCTCGCCGGGCACCAGCAGCGCCGCCCCGCCTGCCGCAGCGCTCGCCGCCGCGGAGGTCTTCAGGAAGGTCCTGCGGTCCATCTTTTCGAGCGCGCTCATGTTTCATCGCTCCTGGCTGAAAAACCATGGGTGAACAAGCCGACGTCCTTGCGGCAAGCGGGACAGAACTCGTCCTCTCCGTGCGCCGGAAACTCATCGTCGCAGCGCGCGCAACTGCGCTGCTCTTGGCGGCTGATCCGCGTTGCCGTACCGGAGGACCCTTCCGCCGCCGCAAGCGCCCGGATGGCGAGCGCGTTCTCGGGACACACCATCGTGCATACGCCGCACGCGATGCACGCGGCGGAATCGAACTCGAGACCGGCGTGGCCGTCGCCGGCGTACCGGCGCAGCGCCGCCGTCGGACACACCGCTGCGCACATGCCGTGCTGGGCGCATGCGTCGCTGACCTGGATTTGGGGGATCGCGCCCTGCGCAAGCCTGCCCTCCCAGCGCGCGGCGATTCCTTTCAGCAGGGCAACGCGCTCCGCGGCCATCGGCCGACGGGAATCGAGAGAATCGAGATGGGATTCGTGCAGCAGGGACTTGAAAAACGCCCGCCGCTCTGGCTCCACTTCCAGTATGCGGCTGGCCGGGATGGCGAGCGACAAGTTTCTTCTTCTCCTTGAGCCATAGGCTGCACCGGAATCTGGCCGGCCGTTTGAGCAAGGTCAAACCGATTGCACGTGCGCGCTAATGTTGACTTCTATGCTCGGGTATTCGAACGATTTTCGTGCCGACCCATCCGGGAAGCACCCCGCGCCAACCCGCGCGCAGCGCCGGTCATCGCTTTCAGGAGGCGTATCCCGACGCGCTCGCGCAGCGGCTCGAGGAGCCCCGGCAACCGCACCGAATGGCTGAGCGTCAGCGTTTCCTCAGCGTACAACTGCAGCATTTCGAACAACCGTTGTTCGAACTCACCCGCCGTCAACGCTTCGCGCAGCCGCCGGCCGTGCTGCCACGCATCGAGAATACGGCGCGCGGTGTCCAGGCCGAGCTCGATGCGCCGCAGGCGCAGCGGTTCGATGCGGTCGTAGGGAATTTCGATGCGCACCGGAAAACCGCCGATGCGCGCGAGGAACTCGCGGTCGATCTCGCGGGCAGCGGCGAGGATCTCACGCGCTGCCCCGGGGGCTGGCGGCTCGCCCGCGCGGCGGATCACCAGCGCGTCCTTGCGCACTTCCTTGGCCACGTTCTCGGCGAGAAACGGCTCCAGCACCGGC
>JAABQT010000283.1 GCA_011391295.1 Betaproteobacteria bacterium | reverse complement strand
GTTACCGAGGCCGGGTGCGCGAGCAATCCCACGCGCCGGCCGTCGAGGGGCTTGCGCACCGCGCGATCGGCGAGCAGGCGATCGATTCCGAACTTCATGCGGGCAGCACCAGCGTGAACGTGGCCGGGTCGTGGAAATCGGGCTCTGGCGCGGCGTGCGCGAGCGCCCAGTACGAGAGCGTGCCGCGCTCATCCTCGATGACGGCTGCGATGCCCGCGTGAATCGTGGGCGCGCGCGCCAGGTCGGGCAGCTCGGCGAGCGGGATCACGGCGCAGAGGCCGAACGAACCGGCGGTGCGATCGAATTGCATCGCCGGCGCCGTCATGACGGGCGACGTCCGGCCCGCGCGGCGGCCGGCGAAGCGGTATGCCGCCCACGCGCCCGACGGAGAGAAGTTGAACTCGTAATAGCTGTCCGCATCGTCTGCCCGCAGGAAAGCCTCGAGGCAGCTATGTTGCCAGAGTCCGTCGGCACGCAGCGGCGGCGCGGCGGCCGGCAGGCGCAAGCGGCCGATTTCACCGGCGATCCGGAAGGAAATCCGAAGCGCGCCCGGCGCATCGCGGGCGATCGCGACCTCCACGGCCTGCACCACGCCCGAGCGCGATGCGGGATGCAGCACCAGTTTCTGGCAAACTCGTCCGTTCATGCGCAGTGCGCATTATGAGGTGCTCTCACGTGAAAGGCGCACAGGCGATTCTCGAGACGCTGCACCGGGGTGGCGTCGACACGATCTTCGCCAATCCGGGCACCTCGGAGATGGCGCTGGTGCGCGCGCTCGACGAGACGCCGGGTGTGCGCGCCGTGCTCGGGCTGTTCGAGGGTGTCGTGACCGGCGCGGCCGACGGCTATTTCCGGATGAGCGGGCGCCCGGCGGCGACGCTCCTGCACACCGGCCCCGGGCTCGCGAATGGCTGCGCCAACCTGCACAACGCGCGCCGCGCGCGTTCCGCGATCGTCAACATCGTCGGCGACCACGCGCGCGATCACCTCGCGCTCGATGCGCCGCTGACGACCGATATCGAAGCCGTCGCCGAACCGTTCTCGGTCTGGGTGCGGCGGATCGAAGAGCCCGGCGACGCCGGGGGCGACGCGGCCGATGCGCTGATGGTGGCGCGGGAGCGGCGCGGACCGGCGACCCTGATCGTGCCCGCCGACATCGCCTGGACCGAGGGGGCCGGACCGGTCGAGCCGCCGTTGGTCGCCGCCCGTGCCGCGCCGGACGCCGCGGCGATCGAGAATGCCGCAAAAGTCCTTCGCGCTGCCGGTTCCCGCGCCATGCTGCTCCTGGGCGGCGGCGCGCTGGACAGCCAGGGCATCGCCGCCGCGGCGCGCATTGCCGCGGCGACCGGTGCGCGCCTCGCGAGCGAGACATTCAATGCGCGCTCGGCGCGCGGTGCGGGCCGCCCGTTCGTGCAGCGAGTGCCGTACTTCGGCGAAGCGGCGGAAGCGTTCCTGGCCGGTGTCGCGCAACTGCTGCTGGTCGAATCGCGCGCGCCGGTCAACTTCTTCGGCTATCCGGGCCGACGCGGACAACCACTGCCGGCGGATACGGCGGTCTCGACCCTTGCGACGCCCGCTGAGGACGGCAGCGCCGCGCTGATCGCGCTGGCCGACTGGCTCGCGCCCGGGAGCGCCGCGCCGCTGCCATCGTTGACGCTGCCGGAGCGGCCGCAGGGGCCGATCAATGCAGTGAGCTTTGCGGCAGCGCTGGCGCGCCGGCTGCCGGAAAACGCGATCTATTGCGACGAGGCGATCACCGCGGGTCTCGCGCTGCCAGCGGTGATGGCCGCTGCCGCGCCGCACGACGAACTCGACCTGGTGGGCGGCGCGATCGGCGACGCGCTGCCGCTCGCGACCGGTGCCGCGCTCGCGAGCCCCGGCCGCAGGGTGGTCTGCGCCTCCGGCGACGGCAGCGCGCTCTACACGATCCAGGCCCTGTGGACCCAGGCGCGCGAGAACCTCGACGTCACGACCATCATCTGCGCCAATCGCGTCTACGCGATCCTCGCGTACGAACACCTGCAGATCGAGGGACGCCCGCCGGGACCGCGCGCGCTGCCCGTGCTGTCGCTCGCGCGCCCGGCGATCGGCTTCACCGAACTCGCGCGCGGTTTCGGCGTCGAGGCGGTGAGTGTCGCGAGCGCGGAAGCGCTCGACGATGCGCTCGATGCCGCGGGCCACCGGCGCGGCCCGTTCCTGATCGAGGCCATTTTCGAGCCGATGTCCTTGCCGGCGGCCCGCCGCTAGGGCGATCAACCTAAAATTGCGCGGGCGCACGTTTATTCTCCGCCGGGGTTGCAATCGCCGGCGCCGGGAGCAATCTGTCGGTTGTGGTATTCGATTACGTGATCGTCGGCGCAGGTTCAGCCGGCTGCGTGCTCGCCAACCGCCTGAGCGCGGATCCGTCGCGCAGCGTCTGCCTGATCGAGGCCGGTCCTCGCGACCGCTCGCCGCTGATCCACATCCCCGCGGGCATCCTCGGACTGCTGCCGAACCGGCGCTTCAACTGGGCCTACAAGACCGAGCCGCAGCCGGGCCTCAACGGCAGGCAGGGCTACCAGCCGCGCGGCCGGGCGCTCGGCGGCTCGAGCTCGATCAACGCGATGGTCTACATGCGCGGCCATCCCGGCGATTACGACGACTGGGCCGCGCTCGGCAATCCCGGCTGGTCCTACGACGAGGTGCTGCCGCTGTTCCGGCGCTCGGAGGACCAGGAGCGCGGCGCGGATCACTACCACGGCGCCGGTGGCGAACTGGCCGTGTCGGATCTCGCAAGCCCGGTGGCCGCTTCGCACGCTTTCGTCGAGTCGGCAATCCGCACCGGCCTTCCGGCCAATGATGATTTCAACGGCGTCCGCCAGGAAGGGGCGGGGCTCTACCAGGTGACGCAGCGCCACGGCCGCCGCTGCAGCGCGTCGGTCGCGTTCCTGC
>JAABQT010000282.1 GCA_011391295.1 Betaproteobacteria bacterium | reverse complement strand
CTGGATCCTCAAGCTTCCTTCAGCGCGGTTCGAGGCAGTTCCAGAAAACGAATACGCGATGATGGAACTTGCCCGGCGAATCGGCATTCCCGTTCCCGAGGTAAAGCTCGTGCCGATCTCGGAAATCGAAGGACTGCCTCGCGACGCCGGCAAGATGGAAGGCAAAGCCTTGGCGGTGCGACGATTCGACCGCACGTCCGATGGCGGCCGTATCCACATGGAGGACTTCGCCCAGGTATTCGCCATCTACGCCGATGACAAATACGACAAGCGAAGCTACGCCAATATCGCTCAAGTGATCTCGATCGAAGCAGGCGACGACGCGGTCCAAGATTTCACCCGTCGCCTGGCCTTTTCGATCCTCATAGGCAACGCGGACATGCATCTCAAGAACTGGTCATTGCTCTACCCGGACCGACGCAAGGCGAGCCTTGCGCCGGCATACGACTACGTTTCCACCATTCCGTACCTCCCGGAGGACCGACTCGCGCTTGGCTTTGGCGGAAGCAAGGAAATCTCCGCGATTTCCCAAGACCAAATCCGCCGATTCGCCGACACGGCACGTCTCGCCGTTAGCCCCCTTTGGCGCCTTGTCCAAGAGACCTCCGAGAAAACGGTATCGGCCTGGAAATCGCTGGATGAAAAAGAAATTATTCCCGCGAAGATTCGCAAGGCCATCGACGAGCACATAACCCGAGTGGCGGGCACAATCAAGTAGGAATCGCCAGATTTTCTTGGGGTTAATTTGGGGCTAAATTGAGGGCAAAGTCATACAGCCGCATCGCTGGTGGCTGGATCGCGTCGATCGGTTGAACCCGCCGCCGATAGCGGCCATAGGTTGTCATCGCAGCCTGCGCCTGGGCGCTCGAGAACAGCGCCGCTGTCGCAAGGGGGTAGCCTCCGGGGGTACAACGAGCTAACCGCAATGCACGTGCGCTCTCACTTGTGGGAGCGGGGTGTTCTATAACCGGCATGCCGCAGGTGTCGTCATTTGCCATCGCCTGAAAGGGCATGACCGCTGGCGGGCATAGGTCGCCAGCGGTGACATAATTCACGCATTGCCGGGCGCGCGGAGCGTGAATGCGGCGCGGTCCAGATGATCGCGCGGCTTTATGTGAGGCAATGTGAGAAATGCAGCGGAGCGCCGATTGCACGCCTCATAGCATGGGCAATGGCGCAGCAGAGCCCAAATACAGGCGGGGACGAAGACAGCAAGCTGCGCCAAGGTCTGGTGTTCGGCGTCCTGATTTCCATCCCCATTTGGGCAGCAATCGGTATGGCCGTGGTCCTGCCGTTCCAGCAAGAACCGGTCACCGCAATCCAAAAAGCGGTCCTGATCATCTGCGCTGTCGTCGAGTTCATTCTGTTGCGCCACGTTTGGCGCGGCATGGAGCCGCGCACCGTCTATCGTGCGTTGGTGTCGCATTCGCGCGCCGCGGTCGTCGCAGCGCGCCCCGCAAGACTCAAGCCGGGGATTCTGCTGCTGGGACTGGTCGGTGCCTACCTGCACTACTATTTCTGGGACGTCCAGCTGCAGATCGCCTCGCTGAACTCGGTCACGGTGTTCGTAAACGTCCCGGCGCTCGGCTAGCGACGAGTTCAGCCGCAGCCCATGGCAAACGGCCTGCGCCGGTAATTTCCCCCGCCGTCCTGCAAGGACTCCAGGAACGCCACCAGGTCCTGTGCCTCCGGCTCCGGCAGTTTCAGCGCTTTGAGGATCGCCTCGCCGTCCGAGTGCAGGCGGTCCGGGCTGATGGTCGTGTAGTGGTGCACCACGTCGCGCAGCGTCGCCAGGCGCCCGTTGTGCATGTAAGGCGCCGTCAGCGCGAGATTCCTTAACGACGGCGTCCTGAATTCACCGAAGTTCCGATGCTCCAGCACCACGTGCCGCGTGCTCGTCGCCGTGGCGCGCTTTGGATCATCGCTGTAAGGCCCGAGCAGGTTGAACCGGCTCGCGCGCAATTTCCTGATCCCTTCGTGGCGCCCCGGGTCCACCCTCCCCGGCTCGATGAAGAATGCAATCCCGGTGTCGTGAAACTCGCCGTTGGTGAACGCCGGTCCGACGTGGCAGACGTTGCACGACCCCTTCCCGACAAAGATGCGCAAGCCGCGCTTCGCCGCTTCCGGATATTTCTCGATTCCTGCCGGGTCTTTTCGGACCAGCGCGTCGCGAAACTCATCGAACGCCGTCCGTGCGCTCGCCAGCGTCTCCTGGAACGCCGCGAGCGCTTTCGCAATGTCAACCAGCAGCTGCTCATCCTCGGCGGGCAGCGCTCCGAACACCTTCTTATGGCGGCACGACAAATCCGCATCCCCGCGCACCAGCTTTGCCGCCTGTTGCGCACTCATGCCAAGTTCGCGCGCATCGAGAATTGGCCGGATGCTCTGCGCCCACAGGCTGTCGTTTGCGCCGTCCCAGCCGAACCAGCGCTGCAAGCGCACGTTGTTGAGGCTCGGCGTGTTCCGATCCACCCGCGTCAGGCCCAGCGCCCGCGCCTCGCCGTCGGTCCAGTTCCTCTCCGGCAGGTGGCAGCGCGAGCAGGAAATCTCTCCATTCACCGACAGGCGCCGTTCGAAGAACAGCCGCTCGCCCAACTCGATCGCCGCAGCATTGCCGGACACGCGGTTCGAGGGATCCGCCTTGAACGCCGGCGGCCAGGGCCCGTGCGACGCGATGGCATGCACCTCCGCATCGGTAAACGCGAGCGCGCCCTGCGCCAGCACCGCAAGGCACAGCCCAAACCAGCGCATCACTCGACGCGCATGCCGTGCGCGAGGCGCTCGGTGGCGCCCCCCGCGCGCAGCTCGAACAGGATCTCCCATTGGCCCGCCATGTGGAACATCAGCCCCTCGGCGCGATAGCGCCCGCCGCCGAGCGCAGTGACGCCCGCCTTGTAGTTCATGCCGTGGCGGTGCGCCGGCATCCAGGCGT
>JAABQT010000281.1 GCA_011391295.1 Betaproteobacteria bacterium | reverse complement strand
TGTTTGGCCTTCTCCAGCCCGCGATGGATATAGTCGGCCGTCGCCGGCCCGATGGCGCCGCTCACGGTGATGACCACAATCGCGGCTGGCGCAGGCGCACGCGCATCCTCCGCCGCTTCCTTGGCCAGGACGAGCAGCGGCCACGCCACGCACAGTGCGAATACCGCCAGACGCAAATGCCTCATGAAATTACCTTACCAGATAAGCGCAGCGGCGGCGAATCCCGGCTGGGTGGTTTTTCCCGCATCCATTGGTCAGAATAGCGCTCCCGGAATTTCACAAATTCAAGACCCGATCATGTACAAGGGCAATGCTTCACCAGCCGTGAACGACTGGCCGTCCCGCGCGCGTGCCGTCGCCCGCGGCATTCGCCTGCGGGTGTTCGAGCACACCATCACGCACAACGGCGGCTACCTGAGCCAAGCTTGTTCGGCGGCCGAGCAGCTGGCGACGCTGTATACCCACATCATGAAGCTCGGCCCCAGCATCGCGCCGCCGGTGCCGCCGCCGTTCCCGGGCGTGCCGAGCGCCACCAACACCCATTACTTCACTGGCGTCGGCTACAACGGCCCGAAGAGCGCGGAGCTCGACCGCTTCTTCATCTCGCCGGTGCATTACGCCCTGGTGCTGTACGCCACGCTGGTCGAAACCGGGCGCATGGCGCCGGAAGGTCTGGCGCAGTTCAACAAGGACGGCAGCACGGTGGAGATGATCGGCGCCGAACATTCGCCTGGTCACGAGCTCACCGCAGGCTCGCTCGCCCAGTGCCTGAGCCAGGCGGGCGGCGTTGCGCTGGCGCGCCGGCTCAAGGGCGAGGCCGGGCGTGTGTGGGTGTTCATGTCGGACGGCGAATTCCAGTCGGGCCAGACCTGGGAGACGCTGCACGTGCTGGCACACCACCGGCTCGACAACGTCGGCGTGTACGTGGACGTGAACGCGCAGCAGTGCGACGGCGCGATGAAGGACGTCATGACCACCGATCCGCTGGCGCGCAAGCTCGCGGACTTCGGCGCCTGCGTGCGCGAGGTGGACGGGCACGACGTGCAGGCGCTGGCGGCGGCCGGCGCGCGCGTTGAGGGCCAGCCGCTCTTTGTGCTGGCGCGCACCAACCCCTGGCAGGGCGTCGACATCCTCAAGGAGC
>JAABQT010000280.1 GCA_011391295.1 Betaproteobacteria bacterium | reverse complement strand
TCAAGGAGCGCCTGCCGAAGCTGCACTATGTGCGGTTCAAGAACGAAGACGAACGCGCGCGCTACCGCGTCGCGTTCGAGGCCATGAAGAAGGGGGCCGAATAATGGAAATCATCACGCGCGTGCACGCCAACAACCTGGTGCGCTGGGCCGCGCAACGGCCCGAGGTGCTGGTGCTCTCGGCCGATCTCACCAGCTCGACCGAGATTGATCTGTTCCGCGATACCTATCCGGCACGCTTCTTCTCCATGGGCATGGCCGAGCAGAACATGCTGAGTTTCGCCGGCGGCCTGGCGCGCGAGGGCTTCTTCCCCTTCGTGCACACCTTCGCGGTGTTCATCTACCGGCGCGCGCTCGATCAGCTGTCCATGTCCATCGCCTACCCCAACATGCCGGTGCGCATGTTCGGCTTCCTGCCCGGCATCACCACGCCCGGCGGCGCCACCCATCAGGCGACCGACGACGTCGCGATCCTGCGCACGCTGCCGAACATGACCATCCTCGAAACCGGCGACGCCACCGACGTCGAATCGGTGCTCGACGTGGCGCAGGCGGTGAACGGCCCGGTGTACGTGCGCATGCTGCGCGGCGAGATCCCGCGCCTGTTCGACCGCAACGATCCGATGAAGCTCGGAAGAGCGCGGGTGCTGAGCCAGGGCAGCGACATCGCGCTGATCTCGGCCGGCATCTGCACCGAGGAAGCGATGCGCGCCACGCGCGCGCTGCGCAGCAGCGGTGTCGCCATCGAACACCTGCACATCACCACCCACAAGCCGTTCAACGACCCGGCGGTGCTCGCGGCGGCGGCCAAGGCGCGCTACGGCGTGATCACGATGGAAAACCACACCATCGTCGGCGGCCTCGGCAGCGCCGTGGCCGAAGTGATGGCCGAGGCCGGCATCGGCAAGCGGCTGGTGCGCATCGGGCTCAAGGACACCTATGTCCACGGCGCCTCGCGCCCCTACCTCATGCGCGAATACGGCCTCGACGCCATCGCGCTGGTCGCGGAAGTGGAAAAGCTCACGGGCCAGCGCCTCGGCATCACCGACGCCGACCTGGCAGCGGTGCGGCTGGAGGCGGTGCATTCGAGCGCCAAGGCAGAGGCGCTGTAACGGCTTATATGAATGTTCGCCGCAGAGACGCAGAGGACGCAGAGAAAATCATGGATATTTGCTGTCATCACTCTGCGATCTCTGCGGCAAGAATTCATATAGAAAAAATTCCTCATGTTCGACGTAAAGCTTGAACTCTCCGGCGAGCGCTTTCACGTGCGCTATCGCCTCACCGGCGATGCGCGCGAGGCGCGGGCCAAGGCCGAGGACATCTGCATCGAGCAGACCATCGAGTTCCCGGCGGTGCTGGTGACGGGCGGCGACATTCGCGGCCAGATTTTCGGGCGCATCGAAACACTCAAACCCGCCGGCCCCGACGCTCATCTTGCCACCATCAGCTACGCCATCGATACCAGCGGCTTCGAGCTGCCGCAGTTGCTCAATGTCGTCTTCGGCAACACCAGCATCAAGCCGGGCGTGCGCGTCGAGCGCCTCGATCTGTCGCCGCGGCTGCTGGCGGCGTTTCGCGGCCCGCGCTTTGGCGTGGCCGGCATTCGCCGCCTCGTGGGCGCGCCGAAGCGCCCGCTGCTCGCCACCGCGCTCAAACCCATGGGCCTGCCGGCGGCGACACTCGCCGACATCGCCTATCGCTTCGCGCTCGGTGGCATGGATCTCATCAAGGACGATCACGGCCTCGCCAATCAATCGTTCACGCCGTTTCGCGAGCGCGTCGAGCG
>JAABQT010000279.1 GCA_011391295.1 Betaproteobacteria bacterium | reverse complement strand
ATCCCAGGCGGTCTGGTCCGCAGGCTGCCCTTCGAGTTCGGCCAGCCGCCGCGTCAGCTCCAGGCGCGGTTCCTTGAGTCCGTTGAAGGTCCACGCGCCGCTCGCGCGCACCCGGATCAGCACGGAATCCTGCGCCAGAGTGCGGATTTCCAGCGCAGCGTCGCGGCTCGGCATGGCGCGGCGAGTATACTCGCCGCGCCGTGCAACTCCGCAATGCGCTCGTCGATATCGGTGCGAATCTCACGCATCCCGCCTTCCATGGCGACCTGCCCGAAGTGCTCGCGAGGGCGCGCGACGCGGGCGTGAACTCGATCGTCGTGACCGGAACCTCGGTAGCGGAAAGTACGCACGCGTTGCAGCTGGGCATGGCCCACCCGGACGCCGTCTTCTCGACCGCCGGGGTGCACCCGCACCACGCCCGCGAGTGCGACGCCACCACGGTCCCCGCGTTGCGCGTCCTCGCGCAGCAGCCGCGCGTGGTGGCGATCGGCGAATGCGGCCTGGACTTCAACCGCAACTATTCGCCCCACCCGGACCAGGAGAAGTGGTTCGCCGCGCAGGTGGCATTGGCCTGCGAACTCAGGAAGCCCCTGTTTCTGCACTCGAGGGATGCAAAGGACCCGTTCATTCACGTGTTGAGGCAGTTCAGCGGCCTCCCGCCGGCGGTGGCCCATTGCTTCACCGGCGACAAGGCCGAACTGCACGCCTACCTGGATCTCGGCCTGTACATCGGCATCACCGGCTGGATCTGTGACGAGCGGCGCGGCGCGCATTTGCTGCAACTCGTAAGGGACGTTCCCGCGGATCGGTTGATGCTGGAGACCGATTCGCCTTACCTCACCCCGCGCGACATGCGCCCGCAGCCGAAAGCGCGGCGCAACGAGCCGTCGTTCCTGCCGCACATCCTGCGCACCGTCGCGCGATCGACGGGAAGACCGCTCGAGGTGGTGGCCGAGGAAACCACGCGCAATGCCCGGGCATTCTTCGGCCTGCCATGAACATCGCCCAGTTCCTGCACCAGAGCGCGCGGCGTCTGCCGGACCGGCCCGCGCTCGCGATTGGGGACCGGGTGGTTTCAAGCTATTCAGATCTTTCAAGGAAAGTTCAAAGACTTTCCTCCGGACTGGTAGAGAAGTTCAAGCTGAAACCCGGCGATCGCGTGGCACTGGGAATGAAGAACTGCCCCCAGTACTGGGAACTCCTGTTCGCCTGCTGGCATGCCGGCCTCGTCGCGGTGCCGATGAACGCCAAACTCCACGCAAAGGAATTCGAATATATCGTCGCCAACTGCGCGGCAAAGGCCTGTTTTTTCGATCCCGGGGAATTTCGCGGCCTCGACGGCGAGCCGCGGGAGCCTTGTCATTCCCGGCCGGAAGACCTCGCGTGGCTGTTCTACACGAGCGGCACCACGGGCGTGCCCAAGGGCGCGATGCTCACCCACCGCAACCTGCTTTTCGCGGCGCAGGCGTACTTCACCGACATCGACAAGCTCGGGCCGCTGGACGCCATCCTGCATCCGGCCCCGCTGTCGCACGGCTCGGGCCTGTACGGCCTCCCGCACTTCGCCGCCGGCGCGGTGAACGTGATTCCGGGGAGCGGCGGGTTCGAGGAGGACGAGATCTTCGACCTGCTGGATGCGTGGCCAAACGCGTCCTTCTTCGCCGCGCCGACCATGATCGTGCGCCTGCTTGCGAGCCGGGCGGCGCGCACGCCGCGCGCGCTGAAGACCATCACCTATGGGGGCGCGCCGATGTATGTCGCCGATGCGCTGCGCGCGATCGACCTGTTCGGCCCCCGCCTCTACCAGCTGTTCGGCCAGGGTGAAAGTCCGATGACGATCACCGGTTTGCCCCAGAGCTTCCATGAAAGCAGAGACAGACTGGAAACCTGCGGCTACGCGCGCACCGGCGTCGAAGTGAAGGTCCTCGAATCGGGCGAGATCGTGACGCGCTCGGACTGCGTCATGGCGGGGTACTGGGGCAATCCGGAAGCCACCGCGCTGGCCCTGCGCGGCGGATGGCTGCACACGGGAGACATCGGGCGCATGGACGAGCAGGGTTTCCTGACCATCCTCGATCGCTCCAAGGACATGATCATCTCCGGCGGCTCGAACATCTACCCGCGCGAGATCGAGGAGGTGCTGCTGCGGCATCCCGCGGTCGCCGAGTGCTCGGTCGTGGGACGGCCGCATGCGGAATGGGGCGAAGAAGTGGTCGCGTTTGTCGTTCTGAAGAAAGAATTCCCAGGCATGGAAATCCGGGAACTGGATGCGCTGTGCCTGTCGAACATCGCCCGCTTCAAGAGGCCCAGGGACTATCGCTTCGTCGGCAGTTTGCCGAAAAACAACTACGGCAAGGTGCTCAAAACAGAGCTGCGTAAGCGCCTATAATCCCCCGCTTCATGGACCGACGCCCCGTGATCCTGGTCGCGGACGATTCCGAGGACATCCGGAATCTCTTCGGCATCATGCTGAAGAAGAACTACGACGTCCGGTTCGCGACCAACAGCGACGAGACGCTGGCCGGGGCGGACACCGACCCGCTGCCCGACCTGATCCTGCTCGACGTCGAAATGCCGTCGCTGAACGGCTACGAGGTCTGCACGCAGCTCAAGGCCAATCCGTCGCTCGCGCACATTCCGATCATCTTCGTCACCTCGCGCAGCGACCCCAAGGATCAGGCCCGCGGACTTCTGGCGGGCGCCGTCGACTACATCATCAAGCCGATCAGCGGCCCGATCACGCTGTTGCGCGTGCGCAACCACCTCGCGCTGGCCGACCAGCGCCGCGCGCTGGAAGACCAGATTGCCGAGCGTACCGAGGAACTCCAGGAGACGCGCCTGGACCTGATCCGGCGCCTCGCGCGCGCCATGGAGTTCCGCGAGGGCGGCCTGACCAACGGCGTCATCCGCACCGGCGAGTACATGACGCTGCTCTCGGAGGCCC
>JAABQT010000027.1 GCA_011391295.1 Betaproteobacteria bacterium | reverse complement strand
GCTTGCGCCACGCCCATCGCGAACACTGCGGCTGCCGAAATGACGATCATTTTGAGCATTTTGCTTCCTCTCTGGTTGCGGTTGAAAATCAATCGCCGGAATCCATGGCGCGTTTTTGCCTGGCCATGAACTCGGCGCTCGAATTGATGCCCCTCAGCTGCAGGATGTAGTTGCGCACCGCGGCTTCCACCAGCACGGCGAGATTGCGGCCGGCGGCGACCGGGATCACCACCTTGCGCACCGTCACGCCGAGAATCTCCTCGGACTGCTCGGCAAGCGGCAGGCGCTCGCTGCCGTCGCGATTGCCGGCCGGCGCAGGCTTTTCCAGATGCGCGATCAGGCGCAGCCGCATTCTCGGGCGCACCGCTGTTTCGCCGAAGATGGTGCGCACGTCGAGCAGGCCCAGTCCGCGCACCTCGATGAAATCCTTCAGCACTGCCGGGCAGCGGCCCTCGAGCAAGTTGTCCGCCAGGCGCGAGATCTCCACCACGTCGTCGGCCACCAGGCCATGGCCGCGGCTGATGAGTTCCATGCCGAGTTCGCTCTTGCCGACGCCGGAGTCGCCGGTAATCAGCACGCCGAGGCCGAGCACGTCCATCAGCACGCCATGGCGCTCGGTGCTCTCGGCGAGCGCCTTTGCCAGGTAACGCGAGAGCTTCTCGATCACGCGTGCCGCCGCCAGAGGCGTGGTGAACAGCGGCGTGTGGCCGTGGTCCGCGCCCTCGATCAGGGCGTCCGGCGCGCTCACACCATCGGCGACGATCAGCGCCGCCGGTGCGCAGGCGAACAGGTGCTGCGCGATCGCCGCGAGCGTGGCGGCCTCGTGGGCGCCGATGACCTGGATGCTGTTCGGATGGGTGAGGTTGAGGTGGCCGATCAACGCTGCGGAGTCGGCCGCCTCGCGGCGCACCACCGTGCGGCCGTCGCGCCCGGCGATCCACGCCAGCGCCAGGGCATCACGGTTGTCCTCATGCAACTGCGTGACGTTGACCTGCAGCATCGGGTTGCCATGTGGCGATGAGCTGGTGCAGCGCGGCGGTGTCAGGCGCGGCCGCCATGGCCTCGCGCAGCGCCCGGTCGCTGAACATCTGCGCCAGTTCGGACAGGATCTGCAGGTGCTTTTCCGTGGCCTGCTCCGGCACCAGCAGCACGAACAGCAGCTGCACGGGCTTGCCGTCGGGCGCGTCGAAGGCCACCGGCTGCGCGAGGCGCACGAACGCGCCGAGCGCGTCTTTCAGGCCCTTGATGCGGCCGTGCGGGATGGCGACGCCCTGGCCCAGGCCCGTGGAGCCCAGGCGCTCGCGCGCGAACAGGCTGTCGAACACCAGGCTGCGGGCGATGCCGTGATTGTTCTCGAACAGCAGGCCGACCTGCTCGAACAGGCGCTTCTTGCTCGACAACTGCAGGTCGAGCAGCACATTGGCGGGCGGCAGGAGTTTTGCGACGAGACCCATGGTCGGGCGCCGGCTGGCCGACGCTACAGAGGGCGCGGATTATAGCCCAACGCGGGCCATGCCGCGCGCGCCGCGGCGCACGTCAATTTGTGTCAGCGCGCTTGAGCGCCTCGTGCGGCTTTCCGTTGCGCTTGGCCTTGTATTTGAGCACCTGGCGATCGAGCTTGTCGGCCAGGAGGTCGATCGCGGCGTACAGGTCCGACTCCTCGGAGGCGCAGTGGATGTCCTTGCCGCGCACATGCAGGGTGACTTCGGCCTTCTGCCGCAGCTTGTCCACCGAGAGGATGACATGGGCGTCAATGACATGGTCGAAATGGCGCGTGACGCGCTCCAGCTTGCCTTGCACGTAGGCGCGGATTGCCGGAGTCACGTCCAGGTGGTGCCCGCTGACGTTCAGATTCATGGATTCTCCTTGTGCGGGAAGGGAAATCAGATGCTCTTGCGTTGATTGACCGGCGGGATCTGCAAAGATTCCCGGTACTTTGCGATGGTACGTCGCGCCACCACGATGCCCTGCTGGCCCAGGATCTGCGCAATGCTCGCGTCCGACAGCGGAACGCGGGTGTCCTCGGCCGCCACCAACTGCTTGATCAGCGCCCGGATCGCGGTGGACGAGGCCGAGCCGCCGGTGTCGGTGGCGACGTGGCTGCCGAAAAAGTACTTCAGCTCGAAGATGCCGCGCGGCGTGGCCATGAATTTCTGCGTGGTGACGCGCGAGATGGTGCTCTCGTGCAGGCCCAGGATGTCGGCAATCTCGCGCAGCACCATCGCCCGCATCGCCACTTCGCCGTGCTCGAGGAAATGGCGCTGCCGGTCGACGATGGCCTGCGACACGCGCAGTATCGTGTCGAAGCGCTGCTGCACGTTCTTGATCATCCAGCGCGCTTCCTGCAGCTGCGAGGCGAGCGCGTTGGAGCCGTTGCCCGCGCTGCCGGCGAGATCCGCGTACAGCCGGTTGATGCGCAGGCGCGGCATGGCCTCGGGATTGAGGCTCGCGCGCCAGACGTTCTTCACCTTGCGCACGATCACATCCGGGATCATGTAGCGCGTCTCGACGCGCGCGAACGCGGCGCCCGGGCGCGGATTGAGGCTCTGGATCAGCTTCTGCGCCGCGCGCAGCGCGTCCTCGCTCGCGCCGGTCTGGTTGCGCAGGCGCGCGTAGTCGCGCCCCGCAAGCAGTTCCAGGTGCTTGGCGGCAATTTCGCTGGCAAGCGCGCAGGCCGGGTGCTGCGTCATCGTGCGCAGCTGCAGCAGGAGGCACTCGGCAGGCGAGCGCGCGCCGACGCCCGCCGGCTCGAGGTTCTGCAGGTGGCGCAGCGCGATGCCGAGCTCCTCGAGATCCACTTCCGCCTCGGCAGAGAACAGCGGCGCGACTTCCTCCAAAGGCTGCGTGAGGTAACCGTCCTCGTCGAGTACGTCGATCAGCAGCGCGACCAGGGCGCGGTCGCGCTCGCCGATGCCGGTGAGCGTGAGCTGCTGGTTGAGGTGGTCGCGCAGCGTCGGGGTCTCCTGCGCGGCGGCGGAGCGGTCGCTGTCCTCGTCGTCCTCGCCGCGCCAGGTCGGCGCCGCCATCTCGGCCAGCCAGTCCTCGGGCCGCTCGGCGGGCTGTTCCGCGGCCTGCGAGTGCGCGCCAGGTGCCGACTCGGGCGAGTCCTGCGCGGGCGTGAAGGCGGCTTGCGCGTCGCCCTCCAGGTCCTCGCGCTCGAGAATCGGATTGTCCGCGAGCATGCGCTCTATTTCCTGGTCCAGCTCGACGGTGGAGAGCTGCAGCAGGCGGATCGATTGCTGCAGTTGCGGCGTCAGCGTAAGGTGCTGCGAGAGCCGGAACTGCAGGGTGGGCTTCATGTCGGGGTGTGCTGCGTGCTACATGCGGAAGTGCTCGCCGAGGTATACCCGGCGCACGTTGTCATTGTAGACGATCTCCTCCGGGTGGCCCGAAGCGAGCACCGCGCCCTCATTGATGATGTAGGCGCGGTCGCAGATGCCCAGGGTCTCGCGCACGTTGTGGTCGGTGATCAGCACGCCGATCGAGCGCTCCTTGAGAAAGCGGATGATGCGCTGGATATCGAGCACCGCGATCGGATCCACCCCGGCGAAGGGTTCGTCGAGCAGGATGAACGCCGGGCGCGTGCCGAGCGCGCGCGCGATCTCCAGGCGCCGGCGCTCGCCGCCCGACAGCGAAAGCGCGGCGTGCTTGCGCAGGTGCGCGATGTTCAGGTCCTTGAGCAGTTCTTGCAGGCGCGCCTCGATCTCGGCGCGCGCCAGCCCCTGCAGCTCGAGCACCGCCTGCACGTTCTCCTCCACCGTGAGCCTGCGGAATACCGAGTTTTCCTGCGGCAGGTAGGAGATGCCGAGCCGCGCGCGCGCGTGGATCGGCAGGTGCGTGAGCTCGCGCCCGTCGAGGTGGATGCGGCCCGAGTCCACGGCGATCAGGCCGACGATCATGTAGAAGCAGGTGGTCTTGCCCGCGCCATTGGGCCCGAGCAGGCCGACCACCTCGCCGCTCGACACCTCGAGCGACACGTCCTGCACCACGGTGCGCGACTTGTAGCGCTTGCGCAGGCGCTCGCAGCGCAGCAGGCTCATTTCTTCGCGTCCGGCTTCTTCGGCTGGATCACGGCGCGTACGCGGGCGCCGGGCGCGTCCTTGGGGCTGCTGACGGAGAAGAATTCGGAACGCTGGTCGTACAGGATATAACTGCCGCGCACCTCGTCCTGGTCGCGCGTGACGCGCGCGTTCTCGTGCATCTCGACGCGCTCATTGCGCTCGTCGACCTCGATGCGCTGCGCCTCGGCGTCGAGCCATACGCCTTCCTGCGTGCCGCGCGCGTCGCTTTTCTGGCGGAACTTCGCCGGGCTGCCGCTGGCGCTCGCGTGCTGGAAGCCGTCGGCGTCCTGGCGCACCACGACGCGCTCCGCGCGCAGTTGCATGGTGCCCTTGGTGAGCACCACGTTGCCCTCGAAGATGCTGATGCGCCGCGCCTCATCGGAGGTCATGCGGTTTGCCTCAACCTGCGTGGGTTTGTCACGATCCGCCTTTTCCGCTCTGGCGGAAAAGGCGGACCCTGCGGCAACCGCGACGGCGACGACGATGGCGCAACGGCGGCTCACGGCTGCTTCGCCTCGAAACTGCCGCGCACCTGGGCGTGCAGCGACAACTGGAGCGACTCGTTGTCGTACTCCATGCCGCGGCCGACGAGCGCGCGTCCGCCCTCGGAGATGCTCACCTCGCGGTCGGTGCGCACCAGGGAGCGCGCGCGCACCACGTGCAGGAAGCTGGTCTGCATGCGGCTCTCGGGCAAGCCGGCGGCGCCTTCGCGCACCACCAGCACGTTGTCGTACAGGAACACCTCCGCGCCGTCCTGTGACAGGGTGCCGCGGTCGGCCGACAGCGTCAGGCGCGGCTGCTCCGCGCGCGACTGCACCACCCGCGGCGCAAGCAGTTCGGTAGAGTCGTCGTCGGGGAAATGCGCCATCTTCGCCGCCGACAGCGCCGATGCGACGCTGCCCGCGCGGTCGAAATCGGTAATGGCGAATCGCTCCACGACGTAGTCCGGTTCGTGGCGGCGCTGCGCGGAAGGCGCCGGCTCCTCGCGCACCGTACGCTCCAGCCAGAAAGTGAGCAGGGCCAGCGCCAACACCAGCAGCAGGGGAAACAGGCGCGTGGCGGACAGGTTCATGGCTGATGCCCCTGCGCGCGCAGCACGAACTCGCAGACTTCGCGCGCCGCGCCGCGGCCGCCGTGCGCGTCGGCGACGTAGTGCGCGAGGCGCAGCACCTGCGCGTGCGCGGCAGGCGGCGCGCAGGCAAAGCCGCAATGCGCGAGCACCGGCAGGTCCGGGAGGTCGTCGCCCATGTAGCCGGCCTCCTGCGCCCCGATGCCCAGTTGCGCGAGCAGCCCGTCGAAGGCGGGGCGCTTGTCGGTCGCGCCCTGGATTACGTGCTGCAGGCCGAGCTCCGTGGCGCGTCGCGCCACCGCGGGCGAACTGCGCCCGGAGAGCAGGGCAGCGCCAATGCCGCAGTCTGCGAGCAGCTTCAAGCCGTGACCGTCGAGCACGTGGAATGCCTTGAGTTCCTCTCCGCGCGGGCCGTACCACAGCCGCCCGTCGGTGAGCACGCCGTCGACGTCAAATACGATGAGCCGCAGGCGGCGCGCCCGCTCGAGCGCGTCGGCAGTGACTTGCGCCATCGGCTCAGACCACTTTTGCGCGTAGCAGGTCGTTCATGTTGAGCGCGCCGACGAGGTCCCCGGCGGGATTCACCACCAGCAACTGGCTGATGCGATGCTTGTCCATCATCGCCACCGCCTCGGTCGCGAGGGCTTGCGGCGCAACGGTGCGCGGATTCACGGTCATGACCTGCGCGATGCGCGCCGACTTGAGGTCGGCGACCTTCCTCAACGCGCGGCGCAGGTCGCCGTCGGTAAATATGCCTTTCACGCGCCCGCCCTTGTCCACCACCGCAGTCATGCCCAGCCCGCCGCGCGTCATCTCGGCGAGCGCCTGCTTCAGCGTGGCGTTCTCGCGCACCCTGGGCACGTCGGCGCCGCGGTGCATGACGTCGGCGACGTGCTTCAGGGCCTCGCCGTGCAGCGAGCCGCCGGGATGCGAGCGCGCGAAATCCGCGGCCGAGAATCCGCGCGCATCGAGCAGCGCAATGGCGAGCGCATCGCCGAGCGCCAGCGCGGCCGTGGTGCTGGCGGTGGGCGACAGGTTGAGCGGGCAGGCTTCCTTGTCCACACCGGCGTCGAGGTGGGCGTCGGCCTCGCGCGCCAGCGACGAATGCGCGTTGCCGGTGATTGCCACCAGCTTGGCACCCTCGCGCTTGATCGCCGGCAGGATGCGCAGCAGCTCGGCGCTCTCGCCGGAATTGGAGATGGCGATGAACACGTCCTCCGCGCGGATCATGCCGAGGTCGCCATGGCTGGCCTCGGCCGGGTGCACGAAATACGCTGGCGTGCCGGTGCTCGCCATGGTGGAGGCGATCTTGCGCGCGATGTGCCCGGACTTGCCGATGCCGCTGACGATGACGCGGCCGCGTTCGCCGTCGAGGCAATCCCGGATCAGGCGCAGCGCGTCGAGAAACCGCTGGTCCAGACGCCCGATCAGCGCGCGTACCGCGTCGGCTTCCACCGCCAGCACGTTGCGGGCCAGTTCGAGCGCGCCATCGGTCGCACGCGCTGCACCCTGACGCACGGAACGCACTGCGCTTATCATAGCCGCGAAGTATAACTCTCCCTCTATCGCTGCCATGGAAGCTGCCGGCCTTTCACTGCAACCGGTCCTCGTGCTGCTCGCCGGCGGCGTGCTGGCGGTGGTTGCGTGCCGCAGCCTGTCCCTGCCGCCGATCATCGGCTATCTCGCGGCCGGCGTGGCGCTCGGGCCGCACGCGCTGGGCATGGTGGCGGACAGCGACGCGGTGCGCCACCTCGCCGAGTTTGGCGTGGTGTTCCTGATGTTTTCCATCGGGCTGGAATTCAGCCTGGCCAAGCTGCAGGCCATGCGGCGCTCGGTATTCGGTCTGGGGCTCGCCCAGGTTGCGGCGAGCATCGGCATCGGCGTGGGCACCGCGCTGGCCGCGGGTGGCAGCTGGCAGGCGGGGCTGGCGCTGGGCGGCGCGCTCGCCATGTCCTCGACCGCCATCGTGTCCAAGATTCTCGTCGAGCGCCTCGAGCTCGACACGCCGCACGGGCGCGACATCTTCGGCGTGCTGCTGTTCCAGGACCTGGCGGTGGTGCCGTTGCTGATCCTGGTTCCCGCGCTGGGAGCGCCGACCGAATCGCTGGGCCGCGACGTCGCACTGGCGCTCGGCAAGGCCGCCGTGGTGCTGGCGGTGCTGATCCTGGTTGGACCGCGCGTCATGCGGGCCTGGTTCGGCGTCATCGCCCGACGCCGCTCGACCGAGTTGTTCGTGCTGAACGTGCTGCTGATCACGCTGCTGCTCGCCTTCGTCACCGGCCTGGCGGGCCTGTCGCTCGCTCTGGGGGCGTTCCTGGCCGGCATGCTGATCTCGGAGACCGAGTATCGCTACCAGGTCGAGGAAGACATCAAGCCGTTCCGCGATGTGCTGCTCGGCCTGTTCTTCGTCACGGTGGGCATGATGCTCGATGCGCGCC
Organism: Betaproteobacteria bacterium; assembly: GCA_011391295.1. Lineage (GTDB taxonomy): Bacteria > Pseudomonadota > Gammaproteobacteria > Burkholderiales > SG8-39 > JAABQT01. Next base: position 3,732 of record JAABQT010000027.1, on the reverse strand, counting down.
TGGTGTTCGGGCATGCCTGGCTGGTGCTCGCGTTCCTCGTGCTGCTGATCGCGGCGAAGGGCGCGCTGATCGCGTTGCTGGCGCGCGCGTTTGGCGCGGCGCCGGGAACCGCGCTGCGCACCGCGCTCGCGCTTGCGCAGGGCGGCGAATTCGGCTTCGTGCTGCTCGCGCAGACGCGCGCCGCGCCGCTCGCGCCCGAGCCCGTGCTGCAGGCGGTGCTGGCGGCGATCATCCTGTCGATGCTCGCCACGCCGTTCCTGATCGCGGCGAGCGACCGGCTGGTGCTGCGCTTCACCTCCTCCGAATGGATGGCGCGCTCGCTGGAGTTGCACCGCCTCGCGGTGCGCTCTCTGGAATCCGAGCGCCACGTGATCATCCTCGGCTACGGCAGGAACGGCCAGCGCCTCGCCCGGCTGCTGGAGGCGGAGGGCGTGCGCTACATCGCGTTGGACCTCGACCCGGAGCGCGTCAGCGAGGCGGCACTCGCCGGCGACACCGTGGTGTTCGCCGACAGTTCGCGGCGCGAGGCGCTGGTGGCGGCCGGTGTGGCGCGTGCGGCGGCGGTCGTCGTGACCTTTGCCGACGTGGGCGCTGCGGTGCGCGTGCTGGCGCACATCCACGCGCTCAATCCCACGCTGCCGGTCATCGTGCGCGCGCGCGACGAGGCCGATATTCCCAGGCTTACTGCGGCGGGCGCCTCGGAAGTGGTGCCGGAGGTGTTCGAGTCCGGCCTGATGCTGGCCTCGCACGCGCTGGTGTGGGTGGGCGTGCCGCTGGCGCGCGTCATGCGGCGCGTCAGCCAGATGCGCGACGAGCAGTACGGGCCGCTGCGCGGGCTGTTCCACGGCGCGAGCGACACGCCTGAAACCGGGGACGCGGTGCAGCCGCGGCTGCACGCGGTAACCCTGAACGCGCATGCCGCCGGGCTCGCCAAACGGCTCGCGGCGCTGGGCCTGGAAGAACTCGGCGTGCAGGTGACCGCGGTGCGCCGCCCGGGCGAGCCGAAGAAGCTCTCGGCCGATGAGGCCGGCGTGCTGCGCGAAGGCGACGTCATCGTCCTGCTCGGCGCGCCCGCACTTCTTGCGGCGGCGGAGTTGCGCCTGCTGCAGGGTTAGAAAAAGAAAAGGCCGGCGCGAGGGCCGGCCTTCGGGTGCCGCGTGGGCAGTGCTTACAGCAGGCGGCAGAGCGCGTAGGTATTGGTGCCGGTTTCCGCGTAGGCCGCCCCTGAGGCATCGGCGACAATCGGCGGGTTGTTCGTCGTCTGCAGCTGGCCGCGCACGCTGCCCGAGGTACGCCCGCCGTCGTCCATTTGCGTATCGGTGGCGATCGCGACCTTGTCCGGGAGGTTTGCCGAGCACATCATCACCCCGAAGAATCCCCCGGCGCCCGCGAGGCCGCCGAGCACTGGGGTGATAGCGACCGGGGGGATTTCGCCACCGCCAGTCTGCACGCCGACAAGCCCGGATACCGCGTTCAAGGGTTGCGCCACGCCCGCCCCAGCGACAAAACCGGAGCGGCGCAGGTGATCCCACCAGCTGCAGGTTTCCACCGCAGCAGTGCACGCAACGCCGCCGTTGTTGTACGTGCCCGCGACCACGCCGTCGCCGTTACCAGAAGTCGCCACAGGCGCCACCGCCCAGCGCGCAGCCGCGCCCAAGTCATCCCCAGGCAGTGCGCGGTAGCGGTCCTGATAACCGTGAAAGGCCGCCGAGATGCCGGTGTAATCCGAAATGATGTTCTTGATCTTGGCCTGGGTGATCATTTCCTGACCCTTCAGGATGCCGCCGAGCAGCAGGCCGATAATCACCAGCACGATTGCGATCTCGACCAGCGTGAAGCCTTTTTGTAGAGCTTTCATCCGATTACTCCTATGGGAGCAGACTGTACGATAAATATCGCATGCAAGCCCCGTGCCATGTGAATTGGGTCACTTGAACCCCGGAGCGGTCAAAAATCACGAATAAACCGTCGAAACCCCGTCAAGGCCGTCAGGGTTTCGACGCCAGCCTGCGTTCCAGCGCCTCCAGCCGTTCCTGCAGGAAGCGACGCTCCTGGGGGTCGGAAATGCGGCCGGCCGCCAGCAGCCCCCCGAGCACGATCTTGGCCGCCTCGAGCTCGTCCATGTCCTCGAGGATGAAGATCTCCATTTGCGTGGCCCAGAGCGGGGCAGCAGGGTCGGTGGTTAATCGCTGCAGGTCGGCGGCATATCGCCGCGCAAGCGGCATGTCCCGCAGGCGGTGCCTGGCGAGCAGCGTCGCGTGCGCCAGCGTCGGCCAGCGGCGGTTCGGATCTTTCAGGTACGCCTGGTGGACGAATTCCAGCATGCGGCGCGACTTCGCGGCATCGTCCACCTCGGCATAGATGCGCGCCGCCGTAAACAAGGGGTACTGGCTGCGCGGGTCGGTGTCGAGGATGGCGCGCAGCCACTGCTCCAGCCGAACGTAGTCGAGTTGCCGGTAGGGCAGGGTATTGCCGGCCCCGAGGTCGAAAGCCTGCAGGTACAGCATGGCGAGCCGTGCCAGGGCCGCCGGTTCGCCCAGGCTCGCGGCGCGCAGCGTTTGGGCGCTCGGGGGCGGTGGCAAATCCGCCGCCTCGGCGGCCGGCGCGGGCCGCAACGTCTGCACGCCCAAGTGCAGCGCAAGGGCGCACAGCAGCGCCGCCCAGATCCGGCCGGGAACGGCTTGCAGCGCGCGCTCACCGGCATTCACAGATTGCGCCGGTGGAAGTCGAACAGCCCGGCCGCGGCCAGCAGCGTGCAATACAGAATCAGCGAGCCCAGGGTCGTGCCGAACTCGGCCGGTGCGGGCAAGCCGTAGATCAGCCAGTCGGCGCGCGTCGCGGCGTCGAGCCGGGGGAGCAGCAAAGCCACCGCATCTACCGCGCCGCGCGCGACGCTTTGCGCGATGGACTCCTCCGCCAGCGGACCGCGCGCGAGCAGCTGGATGCCAGCCATGCTGCGCGCGAGCAGGTAGAAGCCGGTCGTCGCCGCGAGCGCCGGCAGTACCCCGGCGAGCGTGATGGCGAAAAACAGGCTGGCCGCGCCGACCAGCAGCAGTTCGCAGGCGAGCGACAGACCCCACAGCGCGACGGCCTCCGGCGGCGCCCAAAATAGCAGCGGCGCGCAGAATGCCGCTGCAAGGCACGCGCCGCACGCGCCAAACCCCGCGAGCTTGCCCAGGTAATACTGCGAACGCGACAGCGGCAGCGCCAGCGCGAGTTCGAGCACCTTGTCGTTCGATTCGCGCACCAGGCTCGCAGCGATGTGCGCCGCCAGCAGGAACGCCGCGCCGGCGCGCAGCAGGGCGGCGGCGAACGCGGCCTGCAGCTCGCGGCTCTCGGTGACCGCGACCTGCGACAGAAAAGCGGCGAGGCCGGTGGCGAGCGCGAGGCAGCCGAGCGCCAGCCAGGGCAGGCCGCCGCGACGCGCCTCGGTCAGAGTAGTGCGGGCCAACAGGAGAGCGGGAGGCATCTTTCGCCGGTTCGGGAATATGCGTATCTTTGCCTGCGCCGCACCAATCATGCAAGCCGACACCCCAGCAACCCCTTCCACCGCGCGCCTCCCGGACGCGGTACGCGCGTTCAGCCAGCGCCACTGGCGCTTTGCGGTCATCGCGATGCTGGTGCTGCTGCACGTGGTGGCGCTGCGCGGCGTGGCGGACGGCGGCGCACGGGCGCTGCTGCTTGCGCACCTCGGGCTGCTCTTGCTGTGGCAGCCGCTGGTGCGCGGCGATC
>JAABQT010000278.1 GCA_011391295.1 Betaproteobacteria bacterium | reverse complement strand
TTCGCGCAAGGTATTGATGAAACTGTCGCCGAGGGTTGCAACGATCTCCAGGGTTTCGCGGACATCGAGCTTGCTGACAGTTTCAGGGGTGAGCATCGCTGGCGATGCGTCTTGTGCCTTGTTCATGTGAATAGTAACTCTGAAGCGCCAAGGTGCAATAAATCTACCATGCCTCCAGTTTTGGCGTCAGGTGTTTTTATTTGCTGTTTAAAGCATTTAGTAACTTGTTTACCGCCCCTGGAAATCACGTTGAATGAATCACTTAGCGTGCCTTCAAGCGAGAGAAAGGCGGTCATGAGCGAGAAAAAGGTTGGCTTCGCGCGAGGAAAAGGGGGCTGCGAGGCGAGAGAAAGGTAGGCATTGCCGCGAGAGAAAGGCGGTTGTCCCGGCAAGGCGCCTGCGGAACACATGCCGCGTCCCGCAAAACGGCTTGAGAGTGCGCTGGGCTGCGTCAGCGGTCGCGAGCGCACGCAAAGTGCGCTCGGGCGCGGCATAGAATGGCCCCTCGCCCACGCTCGATGATCGTTGCCGATGGCCAGCCTGAAGTCGACGTTGAGTTTGCTGGCAGAGCATGAAAACGTACTGATTGCGTTGCTCGAGGCGGCCGACGGATTGACCATGAGCGAGCTCGCGGCGCGGGTTGCTTCGCCGCGCGGCAGTGAGCTCGGGCTATCGCCGAACACGCTGCAAAGGATGCTCGATCTGGGCTTGATCGAAGAACGCCCGGGGGAATCGGTTTACCTGGAGTTGAGTCTGCCTCTGCGCGGCTTTCTTGGACACCTGTTGCGTACCCATGAACTGGTGACGCCGGAGGCCATCCGCGGCTATGTCACCGAGATCGAAGGGCAGGGCAGGGCGCTGGCCGGGGCCGCAGTCGATCAGGATTCGCAGGCCGCCGTACTCGCGCTGGAGCGAGTAGCTGCGGCGATCGAGCGCGTGCGCAACTACGCCGGCGCCAATCACGGCGCCATCCTGGAGCGGGTACTGCGGGCCAAGGCCGGCGCCGACGGGTACAGCGTGCGTGAGCGCTACCTGCGGATCAATGCCTTGTGGCAGGACTACTTGAGTCCGCTGCGCGCGCTGGTCGAGCCCGGAGAGTGGGCGCACGCCAGTTTCGATCGCCTCGGCGAGATCCTGATGCAGTCGCGCGAAGTATTCATGGCTTTCGGGGTCGTCGCCGACGCCTGCGAGCGGGTGCGCGCCCGGCTGGTGCGCATGCGTGCCCAGGCGCACGGCTGCTACGCCGATGCCTACCGCGAGTTGCTGCCGCTGTATGAGCGCGCCCGGCGCCAGAATCTGATCAGCGAGGGCTGCGGACGTTGGCTCGAACACCTGGGCCGCCATAGCCCCTTGAAGCTCGCAAGCGCACTGCCAGTGGCGCGAGTGAGCTGGCAGGGGCAGTTCAATGATGCAGCGCTCGCCGCACGACTGGCCGCGCTGGCGCGCTTTGACCCGGTAGCGCCACCACCATTGGCGGATGCCCCTGGGCAGCGCCCGGACGTGGTTTCAATCGGCCGCTTGCGCACGGTCCTCGGCCAGGCGGCGCCGATCGACGATTTACTTGCCTGGTTGGCGGCGCAGCTGGCGGGTGCTTCGCTGGGTGAGCTGGTGCGCGCCTATGTGGCGCTGACGCCGCTTGCGGCCGCGAACGCGGGCAGCGATGTGAACGGCGACGCGCGTTGGCTGGCCCGCCCTGATGGCCGCATCGGCTATCGTCCGTTGGCAATCGAGCGCCGTCCGTGAATCCCGAATCCCTGCCCGAACTCAAACACGTCTTCGCCGAATTGCGCCGCGGCGTGCATCTGGCGGTCGAGGACGGCGCCCTCTATCAGGCGCTCAGGTCGCACGAGCGCGACTATGCGCAGCTGTTCGCCGCGCTCGGATTCGAGCTGATCCACCACCCGCACCAGTTCTTCTACCTGCGCGACGAGGAGCGCGATCACGCGCCCGACGGCATGGTTCAGTGCGGCGTGTTCATGCTGATCCTGATCGATCATCTGCAGGACCAGGGCCTGGATGTCGAAGCGCGTTTGTTCGATGGCAGTTTCGACCTCGACCAGCTGCCGCATTTGAAGCAACCGCGCTACCAGGCTTACCTGCGACAGGTGCGCATCAGCGATGTGGGCGGGCTGGAGAACATCGCCCAGCAGCTCAAACGCTATGGCTTCGCGGAACTGCGCGGTCGCGAGCTGCGCCTGCGCGCCCCGGCGATGCGCTTTGTCGATCTGTGCCTGGATGCGCGCTCGCATCTGGGCCAGGAAGGCCCGCCCGCAACGGAGGGCGCCGCGCCATGATCCTGGCCACCGGACCGGTGCGGGTGGTGCTGCTGAACGCCGGCAAGTACGAACACGCGGACGTCGAACTGGACCGCTCGCTGCATCTGGCGGGCCCCAACAATATCGGCAAGACCACGCTGGTCAACACGCTGCAGTTTCTCTATATCGATGACGCCCGGGCGATGCATTTCGCCGACAAGTCGCTGGACGAGACACGTCGCTATTACTTCCCGGGCCTGCACAGCTACGTGCTGTTCGAATGCCTGTGTCGTGACCGCCGTTTTCGTGTCGTTGGCCTGCGTGGACTGGGCCCGGCCAAGGCCTACGCCTGGGAGCGCTTCGTCGTCGATGGCCCTTACGCCCTCGACGATTACGTCGATGCCGGCTCGCAACGACTACGCGAGCCCGAGGACGTGCTGGCACGCCTGGCGTTGAAGGGCTATCGCGCGCTGGAGCCGCGCGAACTGCGCGCGGCCCTGATTGGGGATGGCATCGACAATCTGCCGCCGCTCGGTTTGTTGCCGCTGCGCAATCGCGGCGACTACGACCGCTTCCGCACGCTGTTCGGCAACCTGTTGCGACTGGCGCATCTGCGCCAGGAAGACCTCAAGCATCTGTTCGTCGATGCCCACGCGGCGGATTTCCGGCAACCCGAAATCCGACTCGCCGC
>JAABQT010000277.1 GCA_011391295.1 Betaproteobacteria bacterium | reverse complement strand
CCATCGCGACGGGCGCCGCCGCGCAGACCATCGGCGACCTGAAGCGCCCGACGGCGCCGGTCAAGACCAGCCCCGCGACGCCCGTGGAAGCGACGCGCGTGCGCGAGGCGTATCGCCGCTTCCTGGAGCTGAAGGCGGGCGATCCCTCGATGCGTGCCGAGGCGCTGCGCCGGCTCGCTGACCTCGAGCTCGAGGCCGCGGACAGCGCGCGGGGCGACGGCGCGACGCTGACCGCCGGCGTGATGGAAACGCGCGCCGCGATCGCGCTGTATGAGGAACTGCTGGCGCAGGAGCCGAATCACCCGCGCATCGATTCCGTGCTCTACCAGCTCGGCCGGGCCTGGGAAGCCGAGGGCGACCCGGTGCGCGCGCTGTCCTACCTCGACCAGCTGGTCCGGCGGTTCCCGAAAAGCCGGCACATCGACGAGGCGCAGTTCCGGCGCGGCGAGATCCTGTTCAGCGCGCAGCGCTGGCCCGATGCCGAGAACGCCTACGCGGCGGTGATCGCAATTGGATCGCAGTCCCCGTTCTACGAGCAGTCGCTCTACAAGCACGGCTGGTCCCTGTTCAAGCAGTCAAACGTCGAGGGCAGCGCCGCATCGCTGCTCCAGGTGCTCGACCTCAAGTTGCAGGGCGCCCCGGGCGTCGAGGTCGCGGACCTCGGCACGCTCTCGCGCCCCGACCGCGAACTGGTTCTCGATACGCAACGGGTTCTCGGCATCCAGTTCGCGGCGGACGAGCCGGCGGCCTCGCTGACCCGCGCACTGGACCGGCACGGCCGGCCGGTCTACTCGTGGCGCCTGTACGCGTCGCTCGGGGACCTGCTGGTCGAGAAGGAGCGCTACACGGATGCCGCCGACACCTACCGTTCGTTCGCGGCGCGCAGCCCCGACAGCATCCGGTCGCCGGAGCTGCAGTCGCTCGCGATCGAGGCCTACCGCAAGGGCGGGTTCGCGGATCTCGCGATGCAGGGCAAGCGCGAGTACGTCGAGCTATATCGCTTCAGTGGGCCGTTCTGGGCCGCGCGCTCGCGCGCGGACGCGCCCGAGGTCGTGCGCCAGCTGAAAGCCCACCTGCGCGACGTGGCGCAGCACCAGCACGCGCTCGCGCAGGCCAGCAAAAAGCCGTCCGATTACCAGCAGGCCGCGCGCTGGTACCGGGACCTGCTCGATTCCTTCCCGGACGAGCCGGACCGGGCGGAGACCAACTACCTGCTCGCGGACGTGCTGTTCGAGAGCGGGCAGTTCGGCGAGGCGGCGCTCGAGTACGAGCGCACGGCCTACGTGCAGCCGCCCGGGCCCCGCAGTTCCGCCGCCGGCTACGCGGCGCTGGTTGCGCGCGAACGCCACGAAGCGGCGCTCGCGGGTGCTGCGCGCGCAAAATGGCACCGCGAGAGCATCGACAGCGCCGTGCGGTTCGCAACGGCCTGGCCGGAGCATCCGCAGGCCGGGCTGATGTGGCTGCGCAGTGCCCAGCAGTTGTTTGCGCTGCGCGAGTACGAGCCGGCCGCGAACGCGGCGCGCCAGGTCGTGACGTACATGCCGCCGATGCCGCGGATCGACGAGCGCGCGGCCTGGAGCGTCATCGCGGACTCGAGTTTCGAGCTTGCGCGCTTCGACGAATCCGAGGGCGCCTACACCGAGGTGCTCGCGCGCCTGGACGCGGATTCGAAGGACCGCGCCGCCGTCACCGAACGCCTCGGCGCCTCGGTCTACAAGCAGGGCGAGGCGCGCCAGCAGGCCGGCGATACGGCGGGCGCAGTGTCCGACTTCCTGCGTGTGGCGACCGCGGCGCCCGGCTCGCGCCTGGTGGCGAACGCGCAGTTCGACGCGGCAACGCTGCTCCTGCGCGAGCGCGACTGGAACCGCGCGATCCCGATCCTCGAGGCATTCCGCCGCGATTACCCGGACAACGAGCTCACGCGCACGGTGCCGCGCAACCTCGCGGTCGCCTACGCGGAGGCGGGCCGCCACCACGAGGCGGCGGTCGAGTTCGAATACGTCGCCGACGATCGCGCGGAAGACGCGGCGTTTCGCAGGAGCGCGCTCCTGCAGGCGGTGGAACTCTACGAGCGGACCGGCGACCGGGCGGCGACGGCGCGCATCTGGGAGCGGTTCGTCGAGCGCTACCCGGAGCCGCTGGACGAGGCAATGGCGGCGCGCCTGAAGCTTGCCGACCTCGGGCGCGATATGGGCGACCCGGGCGCGAGGAACCGCTGGTTGCGCGAGATCATCGGGGCGGATGGCCGGGCGGGCGGCGCCCGCACGGACCAGAGCCGCGCGATGGCGGCGCGCGCGTCGCTTGAGCTGGCGGAGCCGCTGCGGGCGGCATTCGCGGCGCTGCCGCTCAATGCGCCGCTGCAGAAGTCGCTGCAGGCCAAGCGCGAGGCGATGGAGGCGGCGCTCGTCGCCTATCGGGCCGCGGCCGACTATGGCGTCGCGGAAGTGGCGACGGCGGCGACCTATGCGACCGCCGAGATGTACCGCAAGCTCGCGGTGGATCTGCTCGCGTCCGAGCGTCCAAGGAACCTCAGCGAGGAAGAGCAGGAGCAGTACGCGCTGCTGCTCGAGGAGCAGGCCTATCCCTTCGAGGAGGAGGCGATCGAGCTGCACGAGGCGAATGCCACGCGCGCCGCGGCGGGGTTGTATGACGACGGCGTGCGCGCGAGCTACGCCGCGCTCGCCGAGCTGAAACCCGCGCGCTACCGCAAGTCGGAGCGCCTGCACGACGGGGCCGCCCATCCCGAGATCACGGCCGGGCTCGCGGCGCTCGCCGCCGGCCACTGGATCGAGGCCGAGGCCGCCTTCATGCAGGCGGGGCCGGGGCCGGCCGCCTGGACCGCAATCGGGGTTGCGCGCCGCAACCAGGGGCGCATGGCACAGGCCCAGGAGGCTTACGAGGGGGCGGCCATGCTGGACCCCGCGGATCCGCTGCCGGCGCTCAATCTTGGCGTACTTCTGGACCTGTATCTCGGTCGGCCGGGCGCGGCTCTCG
>JAABQT010000276.1 GCA_011391295.1 Betaproteobacteria bacterium | reverse complement strand
GTAGTCGCCGATGTCGTAGAGCAGGGCGACCGGCGTCTGGTAGGGAAAGCTGCGGATGAAGTTCTTGCGCCGGATTTCCGCCGGATCCATCTTCAGCTCGCGCGCCGCGGTTTCCACCAGGCGCTCGACCACGTAGGTCGCCTCGGGACGGCCGGCGCCGCGATAGGCGTCCACCGGCGCGGTGTTGGTGAACACCGCAGTCACTTCGCAATGGATCAGCGGCGTGCTGTACTGCCCCGCGAGCAGGGTGGCATACAGGATCGTCGGCACGCAGGAGGCGAAGGTCGAGAGATAGGCGCCCACGTTGGCCGTGGTCTTCACGCGCATGGCGAGGAACTTGCCGTCCTTGTCCAGCGCCAGTTCGGCGATCGTGTGGTGGTCGCGCCCGTGCGCATCCGACGTAAAGGACTCGGAGCGGTCCGCGGTCCACTTCACCGGCCGGTTGACCTGCTTGGCGGCCCAGGTGACCACCACGTCCTCGGCGTAGAGATAGATCTTGGAGCCGAAGCCGCCGCCGACGTCCCCGGCCACCACGCGCACCTTGTGCTCGGGCAGGCCCATGACAAAAGCGGTCATCAGCAGGCGCTCGACGTGCGGGTTCTGGCTGGCCACGTACAGGGTGTAGCTGTCGTCGGCGCGGCTGTAGGAGCCGTTGGCCGCGCGCGGCTCGATGGCGTTCGGAATCAGGCGGTTGTTGACGAAATCGAGCTTGGTGACATGGGCCGCCTTGGCGAACGCCGCGTCCACGCCCGCCTTGTCGCCCAGCGCCCACACGTAGCAGGTATTGTCCGGGGCGATTTCGTGCAACTGCGGCGCGCCCTTGGCGCGCGCGAGGCGCCCGTCGGCCACCGCGGGCAGCGCTTCGTAGTCCACCTGCACCAGCTCGGCGGCATCGCGTGCCTGGTCCTGGGTCTCGGCCACCACCACCGCGACGTGGTCGCCGACGTAACGCACCTTGCCCTGCGCGAGCACCGGGTGCGGCGGCTCCTTCATCGGCTGTCCGTTGACGTCGGTGATCAGCCAGCCGCAGGGCAGGCCGCCGAGCTTGGCGGCAGCGATGTCCTCGCCGGTGTACACGGCGAGCACGCCGGGCGCGCCTTTTGCCTTGGCGGCATTGATGGATCTTATCTTCGCGTGCCCGTGCGGCGAGCGCACGAACGCGGCGTAGCTCTGGCGCGGCAGCGTGACATCGTCGGTGTACTGGCCGGCGCCGGTGAGAAAGCGGTAATCCTCTTTGCGCTGTATGCGAGCGCCGATCAGCGGTGCACCCATGGCTGGCTCCTTACTTGCCGGCCATGGCTTTGGAACCGGCCATGATCGACTTGACGATGTTGTGATAGCCCGTGCAGCGGCACAGGTTGCCTTCCAGCGACTCACGCACTTCCTGCTCGCTCGCGCCGGGGTGGCGTGTGGCGAAGTCCACGGCGTTCATCACCATGCCCGGGGTGCAGAACCCGCACTGCAGACCATGGTGCTCCTTGAACGCGGCCTGCATCGGGTGCAGCGTGCCATCGGCCTTGGCCAGGCCCTCGATGGTCATGATGTCCGCGCCTTCGGCCTGCATGGCGAGCATCGAGCAGGCTTTCACCGCTCTGCCGTTCATGCTCACCGTGCAGGCGCCGCACTGCGCCGTGTCGCAGCCGACGTGCGTGCCGGTCAGGTTCAGGTGCTCGCGAATGAAGGTGACGAGAAGCGTGCGCGCCTCGACCTCCGCGGAGACAGCCTTGCCGTTGAACTTCATCGATACCTTGACTGCCATGCGGCCTCCTTGGAATGCGTTTCTTATGGCGGGCGGGAGGCCATCCTAGCCAAGCGCGGCGCGCCAATCAATGTTGCGCTGCAATACCGCTCCTATAACCTGTGCCGCGGGAGTAAACTGCCGGGCATGGACTCAGTCGACATCGAAGTACTGCGCAGCGCCGAGGTTTGGCGCAAGGCCGGGCATCGCGTCACGTTTGGCACCATCATCAAGACTTGGGGCTCGGCGCCGCGGCCGGTCGGCGCGCTGGTGGTGATCCGGGACGACGGCCAGGTGGTCGGCTCGGTGTCAGGCGGCTGCGTCGAGGACGACCTGATCGAGAAGGTCAGGGCCGGGGCCGTGGCGAAGGACCTGCCGCAACTGCTCACCTACGGGGTCACGAACGAGGAAGCGACGCGCTGGGGCCTGCCCTGCGGCGGCACCCTGCAGCTGGTGCTCGAGCCGGTGACCGAGGCGAGCGCGTTCGGCGGGTTGCTGGACACGATTTCGAAGCAGCAGCTGGTCAAGCGCCGGCTGGACATGAAGACCGGCCGCGCGACGCTGCAGCCGGGCCAGTGGCAGGACGCGCTCGAATTCGACGGCGCCGCGCTCACCACTGTGCACGGTCCGCGCTGGCGGCTGATCCTGATCGGCGCCGGCCAGCTCACGCAGTACCTGGCGGAGATGGCGCGCATGCTCGACTACCACGTCAGCGTGATCGAGCCGCGCGAGGAATATGCCAGCGGCTGGAACGTGGCCGGCATCGCGCTGGACCGGCGCATGCCGGACGACGTGATCGCGGGGTTGAACCTGGACGGCCACAGCGCGGTGGTGGCGCTCACGCACGATCCCAAGATCGACGACTTGGCGCTGATGGAGGCGCTCAAGTCCCCGGCGTTCTACGTCGGCGCCATCGGCTCGAAAAAGAACAACGACGCGCGCCGCACGCGCCTGCTCGAGTTCGATCTTTCGGCAGGCGAAATCGCGCGCCTGCGCGGCCCGGTGGGACTGTACATCGGTTCGAAGACGCCGCCCGAGATCGCGGTGGCGATCGTCGCCGAGATGACCGCCGTGCGCCATGGCGTGAGCGAGCCGAGTTGGGCGGCGAAGAAGGACGCGCGCTTCGATCCCTCCGCTTGCGAGATCAAGACCTGAAGTTCGTCGGTCTGCTGCAATCGGCGGATACGGTTGCTTCGGGGTGATCACCTCGGTCGTCCTCCGCCTTTCCCCGAGGATGAAACTGCGGCGCATCGTCGAGGT
>JAABQT010000275.1 GCA_011391295.1 Betaproteobacteria bacterium | reverse complement strand
GGTAGCGGTAGGCCCCGTCATCCCCGGCGATGCGCGCGCCCAGCCAGGGCAGCACGCGGAACGAGTACAGGTCGTAGGGCTTCTCCAGGGGCTTGCAGACCTTGGAGAACTCGAGCACCACCAGGCGGCCGCCGGGCTTGAGTACGCGCGTCATTTCTGCCAGGGCCGCTTCCTTGCGGGTCATATTGCGCAGGCCGAAGCCCACGCTCACGCAATCGAAGTACGCCGCCGGGAACGGCAGGCGCTCGGCGTCGCATTGCACCGCCGGCAGCAGGCACCCGGCGTCGATCAGGCGCGCGCGTCCCAGCTCGAGCATGCTGCGGTTGACGTCGGTGACCCAGACCTCACCCAGCGGCCCGGCGCGGCGTGCGAAGGCGCGCGCCAGGTCCCCGCTGCCAGAGGCCACATCGAGCACCCGCTCCCCCGGCCGCACGCGCGCGACGCGGACCGCGAACGCCTTCCACAGCCGGTGCAGGCCGAGCGACATCAGGTCGTTCATCAGGTCGTAGTGCGACGCCACGCGATCGAACACGCCGTCCACGCGGACGCGCTTCTCGCCTTCCGGGACGCGCTGATAGCCGAAATCCGTATCGTCCATAAGTAAGCGCCGGCTTTTCCTAAAGTCCTTTACTGATAGCCATTCGCGTTAATCGACCAGGACTTCGTAGGACACGCGTTCGAAGTCCGTGCCGCGCTCGGTCACCTCGACCAGGCGCACTCGCATCGCCTTGCCGATCGCCGCCTCGATCACGCGCTTGGGCTTGTACCAGCCTATCGGCACGACCAGCGTCGCCGGCGCGTTGAGCCCCGGCACGGCCGCCAGCGCGATCGCCTGCATGTAGCGTTGCTCGGCGGCGTTGACGCCGGTGGCGCGCACGGCGGCCGCGATCGGCATGCCCGGCAGGAGCTTCACGCCGCTGCACAAATCGCCCTGCTCGGTGGCCATCAGCCAGCGCACCTGGCCGACGCGGAAGTTCTTGGCGTCGATCTGGCGCACCCCGACCAGCTGGCCGTGCGCCATGCGCCGCCCCGGATCGCCGGCGCGGCGCAGCATCTTCAGGCCCTGGGCCGATTCGTCCTCGAGCCGCCAGTGCTCGAGCAGGAACCCCTGGGCGACGCTGTAGTCCTCTTCCTCGCGCGTGCTGATGCGCCCGAAGGTGGCGATCTCGTCGCGCTGCTTCGTGGTGAGCTCCTTGAAGGTGGTGGCACCGCGGAATACGCGGCCCGACAGGTAGTAATGGATCGCCGCGATGTCGGTGCAGACCTGCGCCGCGTCGCTGATGCGCGCGCGCTCGGCGTTGCGCGGCGCGCGCGGCTGGCACCACTGCCGGTACAAGAACACCAGCAGCTGCTCGCAGGAGGGCTGCACGCAATCCTCGCCCAGCGCCAGGCGCGAAGGCGACTCGCCCTTGCGCAGCAGTGCGACGCGGTTGCGCAGGCTTTTCGCCAGGCGCCGCGCGTCGAGGTGGCGCGGCTCCGCGCCCGCGGCCGCGCCGCGCTCCGCGCAGCCATCGCCCGCCAGATCCGCGATCAGCGGCGCCAGCTCGCCGTCGGCCACCGGCGTCTTCGACACCTCGACCTTGTCCGCCCAGCGCTCGAGCAGATAGGCGACGAACGTCAGCTGGCGCGGGCCGAGCTCGTTCGGGTTGCACATGCCGGTCAGCACCGCGCGCAGGTAGGCGATGCGCGGCGAGGAATCGTGCACGTCGCGGTTGAGGTAATCCTTCACCGGGTCGTCGGTGACGCCGAGCGCCTCGGCACGCGCGTACACCCGATGCAGCCCCCGCCAGTCGCGCCCCGGCACCTGGCGGTAGGCGCGGTAGTGGTGGAACATGCGCAATCCCGAATAACTGAGCGCGCGCTGGCAGATGAGGGCGCGCCGCGAGCGCAGCGCCGAGTCGTCCGCTTCCAGGCAGCGCAGGTAGCCCAAGCGCATCTGCTCCCACAACTCGATGGTGTCCTCGAACACCGCGGCCTCGGACGCCAGCATCGGCAGCGCGCGGTTGGTAAATCGCTTCGCCTGCTCGATCTGCACGAAGTTGACCGCTTCGCGCATCGCCTCCAGCGCCTCCAAGCGCGCCTTCGCGCCGCAGGCATAGCGGTTGAATTCCTCCGCCTGCACCAGCAGCTGGTGCTGCGCGGCGGAGACGTTGGCGAGCGGCACGTTCTCCAGCCAGGCCTTGCAGCTCGCGCCGTCGGTGAATTCCGGCGCCGCCGCCGCCTCGATGCCGGGAAGCTTGAACTCGCCCATGGCCGCGTACTTTACAGGAGCACGCGCTCGATGCCGCCCGCGTTCGCCTTGCCCACGAAGTCCGGCATCCAGTTCTCGCCGAGCAGGCGCCGCGCCATTTCCACTACGATGTAGTCGGCCTGCGCGCCGGTGTCCGTTTCGAAGCGTGCCAGGCCCTGCAGGCACGACGGGCACGAGGTGAGCACTTTCACCGCGCCCTTGCCAGGCAGGGCGGCGATGTCGCGCCTGAGCTCTTGTTCCTTCCTGAACCGGACTTGCGTGGAAATGTCGGGCCGCGTCAGCGCCAGCGTGCCCGATTCGCCGCAGCAGCGCGCCGAGAGTTCCACCGCGCTGCCCGTCAGCGCGCGCACCACCTCGAGGGGCTGGTGCACTTTCATCGGCGTGTGGCAGGGGTCATGATACAGGTAGCGCGCGCCCTGAACGCCCTCGAGCTTCACGCCCTTTTCCAGCAGGTACTCGTGGATGTCCAGCAGGCGCGCGCCGGGGAAAATCCTGTCGAACTCGTACTTCTCCAGCTGGTCGAGGCAGGTGCCGCAGGACACGATCACCGTCCTGATGTCCAGGTAGTTGAGCGTGGTCGCCAGGCGGTGAAACAGCACGCGGTTGGCGGTGATGATCTTCGCACCCGCATCCTCCTCGCCCGCCGCGCTCTGCGGGTAGCCGCAGCACAGGTAGCCCGGCGGCAGCACGCATTGCGTG
The DNA here is from genome assembly GCA_011391295.1 of Betaproteobacteria bacterium. Lineage (GTDB taxonomy): Bacteria > Pseudomonadota > Gammaproteobacteria > Burkholderiales > SG8-39 > JAABQT01. Next base: position 58 of record JAABQT010000275.1, on the reverse strand, counting down.
CCGATTTCGTACAACATGGCCTGGGTGGCGAGACCCACTTGGGAGAACAGGCGCTCGG
>JAABQT010000274.1 GCA_011391295.1 Betaproteobacteria bacterium | reverse complement strand
CGGCCCCTCGATCGCCGGGTGCTTCGCCAGGAACGCCTCGTTGACCTCGAGCCCGAGCCCGGGCTTCTCGCGCGGCCAGACGTTGCCGTCCTTGTCCACCGCGCCGGGATTTGACACCAGCTCGTCGCGGAACCAGTTCGCCCTGGACACGTCGCCCTCGAAGTAGCCGCCGTTGTCGATGGCGGCGAGGAAATGGATCGAGGCGGCGTGGTTCAGCCCGGTCATCGAGCTGTGCGGATGGATGGGCAGCTTGCAGGCCGACGCCATCGCCGCAATGCGCAATGCTTCGGTGAGACCCCCGGTCTTGGACAGGTCGGGCTGCAGGATGGTGATCGCGCCGTCCTCGATCACGCGGTTGAACTCGAAGCGGGTGTAATGGTTCTCGCCGGCGGCCAGCGGCGTCCTGCCGAAGCCCTTCGCCAGCCGGTAGCTGCGGTGATCGTGCGCCGGAAACGGCTCTTCCAGCCAGGCGACGTTCAACTCGTCCATGCCCGGCATCACCTGCCGAGCGTCCTCGACGCTGTAACCGATGTTCGCGTCGGTCAGGATCACGAGCTCGTCGCCGAAGGCCTTGCGCACCGCGCGGATGCGTTCCAGGTCGCGCTTGGGCGAATCGCCGACGCGCAGCTTGACCGCCTTGTAGCCCAGGCTGAGGTTCTTGCGGATCTCGTCCACCAGCTGTTCGGGCAACTGGTAACCGAGCGAGACGCCGCCCGCGTAGGCGGGGATGCCCCGGCGCGAGCCGCCGAGCAGCTTGTACAGCGGCATGCCCGCCGCCTTGCCGCGGATGTCCCACAGCGCAAGGTCGATGCCGCTCATGGCGAGGCAGGTGCCGGCGCCCATGCCGTGGCTCGCGAGCTGCTTGTCGTAGATCTTCTTCCACACGCCGACCACGTCCGCCGCGTCCATGCCGAGCACCAGCTGGCTGAGCGTGGTCTCGATCAGCTTCGCTACCGCGGTGTGCGCGCGCCCGTGGTGTGACTCGCCCCAGCCGACCAGGCCGCCGGCGGTGGTGACTTTCACCACCACGGCGTCGCGCTTGATCGCGGTGCCGATGCCCAGTGTCACGCGGTGCTCGGTCGGCACCGGGAAGGAGATGGGGAAGGCCTTGATCTCAACGATTTTCAGGTCGGCGTTCATTCCAGGCTTCGGGATTGACGAGGTTTCTCGGTTTTTCTCCGGCGAGCATGCGCAGCGTCTCGTCGGCGGCGCGCACACTGGTGCGCGCGCGCGATTCGCGCGTGCTGCCCGCCAGGTGCGGCGTGAGGATCACGTTGTCCAGCGCGAACAGCGGGTGGCCAGCATGGATGCGGTAGTGCTCGTAGACATCCAGCATCGCGCCTGCGATGCGCTTGGTGTGCAGGGCGTCGATGAGCGCGGTTTCGTCGATGACCGGACCGCGGCCGACGTTGATCAGCCAGGCCGAGGATTTCATCGCGCCGAGCCGCGCCTCATTGAACAGGTGGCGCGTCTCGGGGGTGAGCGGGCAGGCAATGACGACGAAGTCGGACTGCGCCAGCAGGTCGTCGAGGCCCACGCCTTGCGCTTCGGGCGGCAGGCGGTCCAGGCGCCGCTGGTGCCCCAGCACCCGCATGCCGAAGCCGTTGCAGCACATTTTGGCCAGGCGCGCGCCGATCTCGCCCACGCCGACGATACCCAGTGTCAGGCCGGCGATTTCCCGCGCAGGCACCGACAGGGGCCGCGCCTCGTCCCAGGTCCGTACGCGCATCGCGGCGGTGATGGCGCAGATGTTGCGCGCGAGCATCAGCATCGCCATCACGCAGTACTCGGCCACCGAGTGGGCGTTTTCGCCCGGGAGGTTGGCGACCGGCACGCCGTTGGCGTTGGCCGAGGCGAGCGGCACGAGGTCCGTGCCAGTGCCATGAATGGTGACGGCGCGCAGCCGCGGCGCCGCCTCGAAGATGTCGTCGGGCAGCTTGGAACGGACGATCACGCCGTCGGCTTCGCTCGCCAGGCGCTTCACCGTCGCGGCGCTGCCGTCAGGCGCGAGCACCACTTCAGCGCCGCGCGCGCGCAGCAACTCTTCGCCCGATGCATCGATCGGGTCCGTCAGGAGTACGCGCAGCATTATTCCCGGAAGGAGGGGTCCCGCCGGTCGAGCATGCGCAGCAGCGCCGGCCACTCCACCTCGGTGATCTTGCGCCGCTTGCCGGGCACGTAGCGTTCATTGGTGGTGCGCACCACGTCCGCCCCCGGGTGATTGAGTTCAGTATTGCACGCCATGGCCATCACCTGCGCCTGGCAGGCGCGCTCCAGCCAATGCAGCACGACGAAGGCCTCGCAGACCGTGCGGCCTGCCGTGAGCAGACCGTGGTTGCGCAGGATCATGGCCGAGGCGCTGCCCAGGTCGCGCACCAGGCGTTGTTGTTCATCGAGGTCGATCGCCGGGCCCTCGTAGTCGTGATAAGCGAGCTCGCCAAAGAACATGGCGTTCTGCGTCAGCGGCAGCAGTCCGCATTTGAGCGCCGAGACCGCCATGCCGGCGGGAGAATGGGTGTGGATCACGCAGCCCACGTCCTTGCGGCCGCGGTGCACCGCGCTGTGGATGACGAAGCCCGCCTGGTTGATGCCGTAGCCGGTGCCCGAGTCGAGCACCACCTTGCCGTCGAAGTCGATCTTCACCAGGCTAGACGCAGTAACCTCCTCGTAGGCGTAGCCGTAGGCATTGATGAGAAAATGGCCTTCCTCTCCCGGCACGCCGGCAGTCGCGTGGTTGTAGACCAGGTCGTTCATGCCGAAATGCGCGACCAGGCGGTAGCAGGCAGCAAGGTCGACGCGCGCCTGCCATTCCCCGGGGCTCACCTTGCTGCGCAGGGAGGGGATCTTCACTTGCGAGAGGTCGGTCATAGCGTGTCCTTGGTTCCGAAAAGCGCAGTGATCTGGCTGGAAAGCACCCCGCCATTGCCATGGGCGAGGGCGACCGTGGCGTCCTTGACCTGCCGCGCGCCCGCTTCGCCGCGCAATTGTCGCACCGCTTCGACGATGAGGAAT
>JAABQT010000273.1 GCA_011391295.1 Betaproteobacteria bacterium | reverse complement strand
GCATGCTGCCGCTGGTGCCGCCCGATTCGGAGGACGCGAGCGCCATTCGCGCCAACGTGACGCAGGCGCACCAGCGTGCCGCAGGCCCGGCCGCGGCGCCGCAAGTCGCGCTGCCGCAGGCCGGGGGGGTGCGCGGCAGGGTGAGCATCTCGCCCAGGCTGAAAGGCAAGTTCGATCCCGAGGACACGCTGTTCATCTACGCGCGCGCCGCCCAGGGTCCGCCCATGCCGCTCGCGGTGCTGCGCCGGCGCGCACGCGAGTTGCCGGTCGATTTCGCGCTCGACGACTCGATGGCGATGGCGCCCGGCATGAACCTCTCGGCCCATGCGCGCGTGGTGATTACGGCGCGCGTGTCGAAATCCGGCGGCGCCACGCCGCAGCCGGGCGACCTGCAGGGCTCGTCCGCGCCGGTGGCGAGCGATGCGCGCGCCGTCGAAATCGTCATCGATAGCGTGGTGCGCTGAGCCGCGGCAGTTACGGGAAGTAGTTCAGCGTCTCGGGCAGCGGCAGCACGATCGGTGTCTCGAAAAGCGGCCCCGCCCCTACGCTCTGGCCCCCGCGCACCAGCCGGACCGCCTCGATCTTGAATTCCAGCGTGTACCGCGCCCTCTTGCCTTTCGACATTTCCGCCCTCCTTGCCCAAAGTCTAATAGCTCAGCAAGGGATGCGTTTTTCGGGGGCAAGGTCATTACTCGATGGCCACAAACGCCTTCTGGACGTCCTTGCGGCTCGCACCCGCGGCGAGCAGCGCCCGCACGATGAGGTCCAGCGAAACACTGGCGTCGCCAGCTTCGATCTTGGCGACACGGGACTGGCTGGAGCGCAAGCGCCGCGCGAGATCGATCTGCGACAGGCCGCGCTTCTGACGCGTGGCGCGCACCGCCGCCACGAGCGCGAGCTTGAGCCCGACGAGTGCCGCCTCAGCCTCGCTCAGGCCAAGGAACTCGGCGGCGGTGCCCGCCTTCCAGCCAGCGGCACGCAGGCTCTTCATCTTCGAGGCTTTCATTGCTTTGACTCCTTTCTCCGTGCGGACGATTCGAATGCGCTCAGGCGCCTGCGGCAGATTCGCAGGACCTGAACCGGCGTCGTGCGCGTGGTCTTCGAGAACACCTCGAGGATCACGATCGCGTCGGGCCGGACCGCGTACATAATTCGCCATGCTCGCCCCTCGTCCACGATACGCAGCTCGTGACACCCCTTGCCGACGTCCGGCATCGGCCGACTATGGGGCAGACTCAAGTGCTCGCCACGCTGCAGCTGACGCAGCAGCACGCCAGCTTCTATGCGCGCGGAGGCCGAGAAGGGCGGCGACTTTACCTCGCCGTGCAACCAGAGCAAGGGCTTGTCGGCCATGCGCACGCCCCGAGTATATGTCTGATGTGACATACCCGGCAAGCCCGCGCGGTCGCTCGTGGTTCAGTGGTCAGCCTGGGTTGACGACGTTCCAAGTCGCAGAGCATGCCCAGGCTGCCCCGGGTATCCGGGGCGGAGGTATCAGCCCAGCTCTTCGGCAGTACGCCGATCAACGGCCGGTATCGACCTCGACGGTTCCGCCAGCGATCGAGGCGCGCACCCAGGACACGAACGGCGAGCCCCAGACTTCGATGCGCCGCAGGCCCGGCAGCGGCTCGTCGTCGCGGTGCACGTGGGTGTCGCCGTGCACGAGCACCAGGTGGTCCTTGAACCAGGCGGCATGCGTCGCGAGCACGGCGCGCAGGCGCGCGTAGCTGTCGCTCGCGCCGACGCGCTCGAAGCGCGGATCGGCGTGCAAGAAGACAAAGATGCGGCTGGCATTTCGCGTCTCCGCGAGTGACAGGGACTCGTCGAGCCAATCGAGCGTTGCGTCCATGCGCGGGCCGCCCAAGTCCGGGTCACCGCCGCCGGGAACGTTGAGCCCTATGAACGCCATGCCGCCCGCCTGCCAGCGCGCGTTCTCGCAGTGCCCCGGCTGGCGCTCGAGACCGGCGACCTTCCTGCAGAAGATCCTTCGCCAGGCCGCGAGCCGCGCCTGCGGATCCAGGCCATGGCGCGCGCAGTCGCTCCACTCGTTGTCGCCCGGCAGCAGAACGAAGGGATGCCGGATTTTCGCGAACTGGCGTGCGCGCGCTTCGAGCCAGGCGTCGCCGCAGCCTTGCGTCGTGGCGCTGGTACCGATGTCACCGACGTGCACGACGAATGCGAGATCCTGCGCGTTCAGGCGCCCGATCAACTCGTCGAGCTTACGGACTTCGGCTTCGGAATAGGGCGTATCGCCGAGCACGCCGAAGGCGAACTGCCCCTCCGGCAGCGGCGCGAGCTGCGCGCAGCCGGCCAGCAGCGCCAGCAGCAAGGCTCTAAATGCCGTAGGCCTTCCTCAGCAGCGTCAACGGATGCGCCTTGACGGCCTGCGGCGCTTCCTCTCCCATGCCCTGGCGGATGTGACGCCCGGCGATCGGGCAGTCCGAGCTGATGTAGTCGGGCCCGGGCTCGGCCATCTGCCGGAACACCGGGCGGCCGATCTTCATCGAGTTATCGTAGTACTCGCGCTTCACGCCCCAGGTACCGTCGTGGCCGGCGCAGCGTTCCACCGTGGTGAGTTCGGTGCCCGGCACCATTTCCAGCATCTCGCGCGTTTTCTGCCCCATGTTCTGCACGCGTGAGTGGCAGGGCACATGGTAGGAAACCTTGCCGAGCTTCTCCTTGAAGTCCTTTTTCAGCAGGCCGTCCTTCGCGCGCATCACGAAATACTCGAACGGATCGAACATCGCGTCCTGCACCGCCTTGACGTCGGCATCCTCCGGGAACATGAGCGGCAGTTCCTGCTTGAACATCAGCGTGCACGAGGGCACCGGGGCGAGAATCGCGTAGCCCTCGCGCGCCAGCCGGGCCAGGGGCGGAATGTTCGTTTCCTTCAGCCGCGCCACCGCCTCGAGATCGCCGAGCTCCAGCTTGGGCATACCGCAGCAGGCCTCCTTCTCGACCAGCACGTAAGGCACCTCGTTGTGCTCGAGCAGCGCGAGCAGGTCGTGCCCCATGCCGG
>JAABQT010000272.1 GCA_011391295.1 Betaproteobacteria bacterium | reverse complement strand
TTCGGCACCATGATCAACGCCGCGCGCATGGAAATGGCGCGCGAGCCGATGGTGTGGTGGTCGCTCGCCGCTGCCTTTTTCTTCATGTTCGCGCTGGTGCTGGCGGCGAACCTGTTCGCCGACGCGGTGCGCGACGGCTTCGACCCGCGGGTGCGCGTATGAGCGCCGTGCTCGAGCTGCAGGGCCTGCGCACCGTGCTCGACACGCCGGAGGGCGAGCTGCGCGCCGTGGATGGCGTGGACTTCGACATCGGCAAGGGCGAATGCTTCGCGCTGGTGGGCGAGTCGGGTTGCGGCAAGTCGATGACCGCGCTGTCCATCCTGCGCCTGCTGCCCGACGTGGCGCGCATTGCACAGGGCAGCGTGCGCCTGGGCGAGGTGGACCTGCTCGCGCTGCCCGAGGCTGCCATGCGCCCGGTGCGCGGCAAGCGCGTCGCCATGATCTTCCAGGAGCCGTCCACCGCGCTCAACCCGGTGCTCACCGTGGGCCGCCAGGTGGCCGAAGTGCTGACGCGCCACACGGCGCTGCGCGGCTCGGCGGTGCAACGGCGCGTGCTCGAGCTGCTCGCGGCCGTCGGCATCCCGGACCCCGAGCGGCGCAGCGGCGAGTACGCGTTCCAGCTCTCGGGCGGGCTGCGCCAGCGCGCGATGATCGCCGCCGCGCTCGCCGTGGACCCTGAGGTGCTGGTGGCGGACGAGCCCACCACCGCGCTCGACGTCACCATCCAGGCGCAGATCCTCGAGCTGCTGAACAAACTGCAGGCCGAGCGCGGCATGGCGCTGCTGCTGATCACGCACGACCTGGGCATCGTGGCGCAGATGGCGCACCGGGTGGCGGTGATGTACGCGGGCGAGATAGTGGAGGTGGCGCCGCGCGAGGCGTTCTTTCGCGCGCCGCAGCATCCGTACGCGCAGAAACTGTTCGCCGCGCTGCCCGGCGCGGCGCAGCGCGCGGGCGCGCTGGCGCAGATTCCGGGGCAGGTGCCGCCGCTGACCGCGGCGTTCCGCGGCTGCCGCTTCGTCGAGCGCTGCGATCTCGCGTTCGAGCGCTGCCGCAACGAGGCGCCGGCGCTGCTCGAGCTCGGCGAGGGCCGCCGGGCGCGCTGCCACCTGCGCGAAACGGCGCACGCGGCGCCGCGGGTGGCGCGCACGGCGGAACCGGCCGGTGCCGAACCTGCCGCCGCACGGGTGTTGCTCGAGGCGACGGACCTCAAGGTGCATTTCCCGATCCGGCGCGGCGTGTTCCGGCGCACGGTGGGCGTGGTGAAGGCGGTGGACGGCGTGTCGCTGGCAGTACGCGAAGGGCGCACGCTGGCGCTGGTCGGCGAATCCGGTTCCGGCAAGACCACTGTGGGCAAGGCGGTCCTGCAGCTCATCCGCGCCACCGCGGGGAGCGTGCGCTACCAGGGCGAGGAGATGACCGGTCTGTCTCGCACGGGGCTCATGCGCCACCGCGGCGCGATGCAGATCGTGTTCCAGGACCCCTATGCCTCGCTCAACCCGCGCATGCGCGTCGCCGACATCCTCGCCGAGGGGATGCGCAGCCTCGGCGTGGGCCGCGACGACGCCGATCGCACGCGGCGCATGGACGCGCTGCTCGAGCAGGTAGGCCTCCCGGCGCAGGCCAAGGGCCGCTATCCGCACGAGTTCTCGGGTGGACAGCGCCAGCGCATCGCCATCGCGCGCGCGCTGGCCGTGGAGCCGAAGCTGATCGTGTGCGACGAGCCCACCAGTGCGCTGGATGTATCGGTTCAGGCGCAGATCCTGAACCTGTTGAAGTCGCTGCAGGACCGGTTGGGCCTCGCCTACCTGTTCATCACGCACAACATCGCGGTGGTCGAGTACCTCGCGCACGAGGTGGCGGTGATGACCGGCGGGCGCATCGTGGAGCAGGGCACGGCCGCGGAAGTCCTGCGCCGTCCGCGCCACGCCTACACGCGCGCGTTACTCGGGGCAGTGCCGAGAATTGACTAGAAGTAACCTTATGAAGGTATCATAAGATATTGTTTTAACAAATTAAACTATCGCTACTTTATGACGAGGCGCTGTCCGATCGAGAGGACCTTGCCGATCTGATTCCAGCGCCGAAGTTCCTGCAGGGTCATCTTGTAGCGCTGCGAGATGCTCCACGCGCTCTCCCCGCGACGCACGACGTGGATGCGCCCGCGGGCCGGAATCGGCGGGGCGTACATGATCGGCAGGCGGGCAAAGGTCTCCGCGCCGCCCTTGATCGGCACCACCAGCAGCTTGGGCACCTGGCGGGTGCGCGGGTGGATGCCGTTGACCTCCCGCAGCTGGCCAAGCGTGAGCCCGTGCTGGCGCGCGATGCCCTCCAGGGTGTCGCCGCGCCTGGGCGCGTAGGTCTTCCATGACACCAGCGACTGGTCCTCGTACTTTTCCAGGTTCTCGTGGAAGGTTTCCACCTTGTCGGCGGGCAGCACGATGCGCGAGCCGCCCGCGCTGCGGATCAGCGGCCGGCTGAAACCGGGGTTGAGGGCAACGAAATCGGCCACCGGAATCTCGGCCAGCTTGGCGGCGAGTTTCACGTCGATGTCATGCGCCTTGTCCACGGTGGCGAAGTAAGGCTCGTTGGGAATCGGGTCCAGCACGATGCCGTGCGCCGCGGGGCTGGCGATCAGGTTCTTGAGCGCCTGCAGCTTGGGGACGTAGCCGCGCGTCTCCCTGGGCATCGGCAGGCTCATGTAGTCGGTGGGCTTGCCTTCCCTGCGGTTCTTCGCCACGGCGCGCCCGACCGCGTTCTCGCCCCAGTTGTAGGAGGCGAGCGCGAGGTGCCAGTCGCCATGCTGGTCGTACACGTCCCGCAGGTAGTCGAGCGCGGCGCTGGTCGAGGCGACGATGTCGCGGCGGCCGTCGTACCACCAGTTCTGCTTGAGTTCGTAGCGCTTGCCGGTGCCGGGGATGAACTGCCACAGGCCCGAGGCGTGCGCGCGCGAATACGCCATCGGGTTGAACGCGCTCTCCACGATCGGCAGCAGTGCGATCTCC
>JAABQT010000271.1 GCA_011391295.1 Betaproteobacteria bacterium | reverse complement strand
CCTGTTTTTCGAGCTCGGGTTTCCACTTGCCCTGCGCCGCGAGGCCGTTCATGTGGGCGCGATGGTGGAAGGCCTTCTGCGCCGCGGCGGCATTCGACGCCTGTCCGCGCCAGGCCTTGAGCGCGGGATTCTGCAGCGCGCGCGAATAGGAGAACGTGAGCGGCCAGGGCAGGCCCTTCATCGCCGCCATGGCGTTGAGGTGCGCGGTGGCCGCCTCGTCCGTCTGGCCGCCGGAGAGGAACACGATGCCCGGCTGCGCCGCGGGCACCGTGCGCTTCAACACGCGAATCGTGCGCTCCGCGACTTCGTCTACCGGCGCCTGCCGCGAACACTCCTTGCCCGAGACCACCATGCTGGTTTTCAGGATCAGGTGCTCGAGGGAGACGTGGTGCGCGGCCATCGCTGCGTAAGTGGCGCGCAACGCCGCTTCGGTCGCTTCCTCGGCGCGCTCCACCGTGTGGCCGCCGTCGAGCAGCACCTCGGGCTCGATCATCGGCACGATGCAGGCCTCCTGGCACAGCGCCGCGTAGCGCGCGAGCGCATGCGCATTGGCATACAGGCAGGCATGGCTCGGAATTCCCTCGCCGATGGTGATCACCGCGCGCCACTTGGCGAAGCGCGCGCCGAGCTTGAAGTATTCCGCCAGCCGCCCCCGCAATCCGTCCAGCCCCTCGGTCACCTTCTCGCCGGGGCACAGGGCCAAATCCATCGCGCCCTTGTCCACCTTGATGCCGGGCAGGATCCCCTTCTTCGCCAGGTACTCGGGAAACAGCACCCCGTCATTGGTCTTCTGCCGCAGCGTCTCCTCGAACAGGATCACGCCGGAAACGAACTGCTCGACCCCCGGGGTCGTAAACAGCAACCCGCGGTAGTGGCGGCGGTTCTCCTCGGTGCATTCGACATTGATCGATTTGAAGCGCTTCTCGCAGGTGCCGCTCGACTCGTCGGCGGCGAGCACGCCTTTGCCGCGCGCCACCATGGCGGCGGCGGTCCTGGATAGGAGGGCTTTGTCCATCTGGTTCTCTCGTCTGGATTAGAACTCGATATCGTCGCGGATCGCGGCGATTCCGGCCGCGGCACAGACATCGTCCTCGTGCCCGCCCGGCGCACCGGAAACAGCGATGGCGCCCATCAGCGAACCGCCCGCCTCGATCATCATGCCGCCGCCCACGGCCGCCACGCCTGGCAGATGGCGCACCCCGCTCTGCGGCCGGCCGGCCTGCGTCGCCTCGACGAATGCGGTCGTATTGGTGCGGAAACTCACTGCGGTGTAGGCCTTGGCGCGCGCCATGTCCACGGTATGCGGACCGGCGTAGCGGTCGCGGATCAGCACCTGCGTCACGCCCATGCGATCGACCACCGCCACCGTGGCCTGGAAACCGCCGTCGCGGCACTTTTTCAGCGCCGCCTGCGCCGCCTTGAGCGCGGTGTCGGGCGTGAGCGCCTTGATGGTGAACGTCGCCTGCGCTGCGGCAACGGAGGGAAGGCTGGCGAGACACAGCAACAGCAGGGCGGGTTTCATGTGCCCTATTCTACGATTCCGCAGCGTCAGCCGCCCATGCGCCAGTATTGAACCTTCATCGTCAGGGCGGAGCCGGCGATGATCGCGGCGAAAGTGACGAACGAGCCCAGGGCGAGGGTGGAGATGCCGGTAATCCCCTGGCCGATGGTGCAACCGAGCGCGGTGATGCCGCCGAAGCCCATGAGCACGCCGCCCACCACATGGTTCGCCGTGTCCTCGGCGTCGCGAAAGCCCTCCCAGCGAAAGCTGCGCGAGGCGAGCGCATAGGCGGCCGAGCCCGCGATGACGCCCAGGCCCGAGGCGATGCCGTAGGTGACGATCTTCGACTTGTCGGTCCACAGCATCAGGTACTCGAGCGTGTAGGCCAGCGGCGAGACGAAGGAGAACGATTCCATGCGGCCGGTATTCGTGGCGATGAACGCTTCCTGCAGCGTCTCCGGATGCTCGGCGACATGTCCCACAAAGCCGCTCACATACCAGCCGCCGACCACGACGAGACCCGTCACCACGCCGCCCAGCGTGTAATCGAAGCTCGAACGGAAATCCCTGCTGGCGTAGACGAAAGCGATGAGGGCACCGCCGATCACCGCCGCGAGGAGCGCGGTCCATGTCGCCCTCGCCATGCCGGTCCCGGCCGCGAGGAGCGACGGCAGGTCCTGGCCGGTCGCGAGGGTGATCGAGGCCTTTTCCAGCACGCCTACGCGGAACGCCCCGAACAGGCCTCTGAGCGTCATATACGCCGCGATGCCGAGGAACACGTAGACCACCAGCGATTTGAGGCTGCCGCCGCCGATGCGGATCAGGGTCTTCGAGCCGCAGCCCGAGCCGAGCGTCATGCCCACGCCGAACAGGAAACCGCCGACGATGTAGGACAGCCAGGTGAAGCTGGGGCCGGTATAGATCGACTTGGAGAAGTCCACCACCCCGGCGATCTGCAGCACGCTCGCGCCCAGCAGCGCCACCGCAATGGCGAGCAACCACATGCGCATGCGGCTCGTGTCGCCCATGTTGACCCAGTCGGACACCGCGCCCATGGTGCAGAAATTGGTCTTGTTGCCCACCGCGCCGAAGATGAACGCGAGGACGAAAGCGCCGCCGGTGACATAGGGGACGAGTTGCGCAGGATTGACTTCGTTCATCGCAGATGCTCCAGTGCCTTGCCGCGATCGAGCATGCCGCGCACGGCGTCGGCGGCCTCTTTCAGTGAACCGTGGCGCCCGAGATGCCACAGGCACAGCGCGGCGCCATACACCAGACCGTCGCGCGTCGCGCCGGGCTCACCGGCCAGCGCCGCCATGCCGGCCGCGGCGGCCGCTTTCGCCGCGGCGGCGGTATCGAGCGGCGCTTCGCCCTGACCCTCATCGCTCGCGCCGGGAATGCGCGCAGCGCGCACGGACTGATCGATGCCAAGCTCGGCAGGCCTGAATTCCGTGGAGGTTTCCTCGCCACCGCCATGATAGTGGAACGCCTTGCCGCCGTGGGAGAGGGAGGGAATCACAGATCGGAAGA
>JAABQT010000270.1 GCA_011391295.1 Betaproteobacteria bacterium | reverse complement strand
GTGGCACTGCAGGCACGAACGGTGCAGCTGCTCGCCCTTTGCGGCGTCGCCCGCGGCCATGGCGCCGGGAAGCCAAACCAGCAGTAACGCACCGAGCGCAGCCGCAGGCCGCATCATCGGCGCAGGACGCCGTCGGGCCCGATGAGTTCAATGCCGCGGTCGCGCGCCCGCTCGCGCAGGCGCTGCCGGTGCTGCTCTCGCACGCGCCGCCGCGGCCCCTCTCCCGCCGCCGCCGCGAAGTCCCGGCGGTACTGCTCGCGTTCCTCGGCGCTCATCAGCTCTGCACCGTAGATCAGCTCCCGCGCGCCCGAGGGCTCGAGCCCGATGCGGTAATACGAGCGGTTGAGATACTCGGCCAGGTCCCCGAGGTCCTCCAGCGTGAAGGGCCGGCCGGTCTGCGCCGCGCGGCGCGCCACCATGTCGCGCAGATCCGGGAGCGTGTGCACGGCCGATTTGTCGCGGTCGCGCTGGTGCACGCGCTCGTAGTGGCAGTCGCCGCAATGGGTTTCGTACAGGAGCTTGCCGCGCCCCGCGTCCTGCGCCGCGGCCGGCAGGCAGAGGCAGGCAAGCGCGAAAGCCAGCGCGGTGCGCGTCATCGGTTGATCTCCCGCGAGCCGCCTTGCAGAAAGCAGGTGAAGGCGCTGGAGGCGGCGGCGAACGCCCAGCACAGGAAAAAGCCGATCGTGTACACGGCCATGCGGCTCAACGTGCTCGGTTCGCCGAACAGATACAGCTCATGCGGATCGAACACGGTGAAGAACAGCACCTCGCCGAGACCACCGACGATGAACGAGGGCCACAGGATCCAGATCGTCCGTTTCATGGCGCCTCCCGCACGATGCGCCAGCTGCCCTGCGGGTCTTCGACCGACAAGCGCCAGCCGCCCGGGGCGAGCGGCGCCATCTCGGCCTCGTAAGCACCGGCGGCGCGCGCCAGGCGCAGGCGCTGGTCGTAGCCGGCGCGTGTGCGATGCGCAAGATGCACGAACAGCGCCTCGGGCGCAGCGCCCTCGAGCCGCACGCGGATGCGTCCCGCGCCCATCTCCACCCGCGCCGCGAGGCCCAGCGTGCGCGCGCGCTCCTCGCGCGCGATCACCTTGTTGATGCCCAGGCCCTGCCTGTAGTAATCCTCGGCCACCAGGCCGTCGGCGCCCGACGCCGCGATCCAGAACGTGGCGATGCCGGCGAGCACTGCCGCAGCGGGCGGCGCCATCACGATCCAGGGCCAGGGTTCCTTGAACCAGGGGTTCATGGGCTCACCTCACGATGAACACGGACTTCTCGCGCACGGCAACACTCGTGTCATCCGTGGACTCGATGCCGAACTCGATCCGATGGGTGCCCGCCGCCACCGCGCCCGGCGCGACGCGCACCTTGACCGGGACCATGCGGCTCGCAGCACCCTCCACTTCGATCACCGCCTCGCCGGGAATGCGGATGCCGGAGATGCCCGACACCGACAGCCGGTAGGCGCGCGGCGCTTCGCTCGTATTCATGATCTGCAGCCGGTAGACGTTCTCGATCATCCCGCCCTCGACCTCGCGCGAAATCGCTGCGCGGTCGCGGATCACGTCCACCTTGAGCGGCACGCGGTTCCAGAGCGCGACGCCGGCGCTGATGATGATGATCCACAGGACGGCGCTGTAGACCAGCACGCGCGGGCGGAACGCGCGCGCGAACATCTGCGCGCGCGTGAGTTTCCTTTCCATCGCGGTGATGGTGGAGTAGCGGATCAGGCCCTTGGGAAATCCCACCTTCTCCATCACCTGGTCGCAGCCGTCGATGCACGCCGCACAGCCGATGCACTCGTACTGCAGGCCTTCGCGGATGTCGATGCCCGTGGGGCAAACCTGCACGCAGATGTTGCAGTCCACGCAATGACCCTTGCCCGGCCTGCTGATCGCATTCTTCCCCCGCGGCTCGCCGCGCTCGCGGTCGTAGGTGATGATGAGCGTGTCGTTGTCGAACATCGCGCTCTGAAAGCGCGCGTAGGGACACATGTGCTTGCACACCTGCTCGCGCATCCAGCCGGCGTTGCCGTAGGTGGCGAAGCCGTAGAACAGTACCCAGAACGTCTCCCAGGGACCTGTGGCGGCGATCCATACGGCGTCCCACAGCTCGCGGATCGGCGTGAAGTAGCCGACGAAGGTGAACCCGGTCCACAGGCCGATGGCGATCCAGGCGCCGTGCTTGACGGCCTTGAGCGCGAACTTGCGCGGCGAGAGCGGCGCGGCCTCGAGCCGCAGTCGCGCCACGCGGTCGCCCTCGATCTTCTGCTCCAACCACATGAAGATTTCCGTGTACACGGTCTGCGGGCAGGCGTACCCGCACCACAGCCGCCCGGCCACCGCGGTAAACAGGAACAGCGACAGCGCCGAGATGATCAGCAGGACCGTGAGGTAGATGATGTCCTGCGGCCAGAACACCAGGCCGAAAATGTAGAACTTGCGCTGCGCGATATCGAACAGCACCACCTGGCGGCCGTTCCACTGCAGCCAGGCCGTGCCGTAGAACACCAGTTGCGTCGCCCACACCAGCGCCCAGCGCCAGGCGGCGAACCAGCCGCGCACCGCGCGCGGATGGATGGTCCTGCGGACTTCGTAGAGGGACTGCTCGACGAGGTCGGCCGGGGCCCCGCTCGTCTTCACTTCGAATTCTGCGACAGCGAGAGCACATAGGCGGTCAGCAGATGGATGCGGGCCTCGTTCAGCAGCTCCTTGTGCGCGGGCATCTGGTTCGTGCGCCCCTTGACGATGGTCTCGATGATCTGCGGTTCCGAGCGCCCGTGCAGCCAGACGTTGTCGGTGAGGTCGGGCGCGCCCATCGCCGGGTTGCCCTTGGCCTCGGGACCGTGACAGGCGATGCAGGTCTTCGCGTACTGCGCCTTGCCGCGCGCGACGCGACTGCTGTCGGCGAGCAGGCCCGACAGCGACATCACGTAATGGGCCGCGTCCTTCACGCCCTGCTCGCCGAGCACCGATCCCCAGGGCGGCATCACGCCCGTGCGGCCCTCGGAGATGGTGGTCTTGATCGCCTCGG
>JAABQT010000269.1 GCA_011391295.1 Betaproteobacteria bacterium | reverse complement strand
GCTGCAGTTCCTTCGCCACCACCACCGGCGCGCAGATCTTCTTCAGGCGCAAGCCGGTGACGATGCGTTCCACCGAACTCACCGCGCCGCTGCCGTCCTGGCCCGCGCCGACGAACAGCGCCCACGGCCGGCCTTCCACCTTGCCCTCGCAGGCGTAGAAGATCCGCTCCAGGAAGTCCTTCATCATCCCCGACATGTAGCCGAAGTTCTCCGGCGTGCCGAGGATCAGCCCGTCGGCGGCGAGCACGTCCTCCGGCCCCGCCTCGGCGCAGCGCTTCACAACCACGCGCAAACCTTCCTCGGTGCGCGCGCCGCGCTCGACGGCCTCGGCCATCTGCGCGGTCTTCACGCCGCCGGTGTGAAAGACGATGAGGAGGGTTCTCATGATGGCGTCAACGGCCCTCAGGATGCTGCGTTGTCGGAATTGTCCCTCAATGCTTGACAACAGAATAAGTGTAGTTACAATAAATGGCTGAAATTGAGTTCGACTCCCGCAAGGATCGGCTCAACCGGGCCAAGCACGGCATTTCGCTCGCGCTAGCGGAAGAGTTTTCCTGGGACACAGCCAAGGTCAGGCAGGACACGAGGCATGACTACGGCGAGCGAAGGTACACCGCGACCGGCCTGCTCGGCAGTCGGCTTCACGTGCTGGTGTTTACAGCACGTAGTGGAGCGATTCGAGTTATCGGGTTGAGAAGGGCAAACGCCAGGGAACGGAGGATCTATGCGCAAGAGAAAGAAACCGGCGCACATTAGCCAGGCGGATTGGGAGGATGGCGATATCCCCGAGTTGACCGCGGAAGATTTCCGCCGCATGCGCCCGGCGCGCGAAGTTCTGCCAGGACTGGTCGGCGCGAAAGTGGCTGCGGAGTTGCTGCGGCCGCGCGGCCGACCGCGCAAGGAAAACCCCAAGGCGCAGGTTACGCTGCGCCTCGATACGGAGATCGTCGAGCACTACAAGGCGGGAGGCGCGGGCTGGCAGACGCGCATCAACGCGGTGCTGAAGCGCGCGGTAGCGAAGGTTCGTTGACTCAGGTGGCGAGGCGGACTGCCGGATCCTGCCGGTAGAACCGCTTCAGCTGCTCGTACACGTCAGGATACCGCCGGCGCGTCTCCGCCGGCTCGGTGAAGAAGCGCTCGCTCATCACCGCGAAGAACTCCCCCGGGGAGTGTGCGGCGTAGGGGTCGAGCCAGGTGTCCTTGTCCCGGTCCACCGCGTCGCAGAATCCCTCGTAGGCGACGCGGAAAACCTCCGCCCAGGCCCGCCGGTCCATGCCCGAATGCAGCGGCGGCATGCCGTCGGCCTCGCCGTTGGCCATGTCGAGCTTGTGCGCGAACTCGTGGATCACCACGTTCATGTCCGGCGCGTTGCGCGCGGCGTCCCAGGACAGCACCACCGGGCCGCCTTGCCACGATTCCCCGGCGCGCTCGTCGTCGAACTCGTGCACCACGCCCTGCTCGTCGGTCTCGCTGACGCGCACCCTGAAGTCGCCGGGATGCACCACGATCTCGCTCCACAGGTCGTAGCGGTCCAGCCCCAGGTGCAGCACCGGCAGGCAGGCCTGCACCGCGATCGACAGGCGCATGGCGTCGTCGAGCGCCAGGCCGCGCGCGCCGGAGATGTCCTTTTCCACCAGCAGCAGCAGGCTCAGGGCGCGCAGGCGCTCCAGGTCGTCCCGCGACAGCCCCTGCAGGAACGGCAGCGAGCGCGTGACCGCGCGCCACAGCGCGTCTTCCACGCGATGCTGCGCCAGGAGGCGCCGGCGGCGCCAGTTCCTCAGCCAACCCATCGGAACCCTGGCATGGTCCTCGCTACAATACCTGCATGGTCTCGGTCGTGCAGTTGCACCCGCAAAACAGCGCCGCCGCGCTGGCGCCGCTCGCCGCGGGGCTGGCGCCCGAAGTGCACGCGCTGCTCGCCGACGCGCTGGCGTTCGCCGAGCCGCTGTACGCGGGCCAGGCATTGTCCACCGGCGAGCCGGTGTGGCCGCACGCGCTTGGCCTGGCGGCGAACCTCGCCGCCATCGGCGTCGACCCGGCGGCGCGCGCCGCCGGCGTGCTGTTCGCGGCGCCCAAGTACCTCGGCGAGCGCGGGCAGGAACTCCTCGCCGCGCGCTTCGGCGCCGAGGTCGCCGCACTGGCGGCGGGCGTGGAGAAGCTCTACCAGTTGCGCGTGCTGACGCGCGGCAGTGCCGCGCAGCAGAGCGAAACGCTGCGCAAGATGCTGCTCGGCATGGTCGAGGACGTGCGCGTGGTGTTGATACGCCTCGCGAGCCGCACGCAGACGCTGCGCTGGTTCGCGAAGAACCCGCTCGAGGAGCGCACGGCCTACGCGCGCGAGACGCTCGACATTTACGCGCCGCTCGCCAACCGCCTCGGCGTATGGCAGTTGAAATGGGAGCTGGAGGACCTGTCGTTCCGCTTTCTCGAGCCCGAGGTGTACCGGCGCATCGCGAAAATGCTCGACGAGCGGCGCATGGAGCGCGAGCAGTACATCGCCGGGGCGATGGCGGCGCTCGCGCGCGAGCTCGGCGCCAACGGCGTCAAGGGCGAGGTGAGCGGCCGGCCCAAGCACATCTATTCGATCTGGAACAAGATGCGCGTCAAGGGTGTCGATTTCGCGCAGTTGCACGATGTGCGCGCGCTGCGCGTCATCGTGCCCGAGGTGAAAGACTGCTACGCCGCGCTCGGCGCGGCGCACAACCTGTGGCAGCCGATCGCGCACGAATTCGACGACTACATCTCGCGGCCCAAGGACAACCTGTACCAGTCGCTGCACACCGCCGTCATCGGCCCCGGCGGCAAGACGCTGGAAGTGCAGATCCGCACCGCGCAGATGCACCGCCATGCCGAGCTCGGCGTCGCCGCGCACTGGCGCTACAAGGAAGCGGGCGCGGCGACGCGCGCGGACCGCAGCTTCGACGACAAGATCGCCTGGCTGCGCCAATTGCTGGCCTGGCGCGACGAGGTCGCCGACAGCGCCACCTGGGCCGAGAAGACGCGGCGCGCCGCGCTCGATGACACCATCTACGCGGTGACGCCGCAGGGC
>JAABQT010000026.1 GCA_011391295.1 Betaproteobacteria bacterium | reverse complement strand
GGACGGCAGGAGCCTCGCCTACATCATGCGCAACGGCGGCAAGTTCCAGGTCGCGCTGCTCGATCTCACCACGCGGCAGGTGCAGATCCTTACCGACAGCGACCGCGACGAGTCGCCCAGCTTCGCCCCCAACGGTCGCCAGATCCTGCTGGCGACGGTCATCGGCGGGCGCGGCGTGCTCTCGGCGGTGTCCGCCGACGGGCGCATCAAGCAACGCCTCACGGTCACGGCTGGCGATGTGCGCGAGCCGGCGTGGGGCCCACTAGTTCAGTAAGAAGGAGATCTGTTATGAAAACACTTTTCACCCTGTTCATCGCCATCACGCTCGCCGCCTGCGCAACCACGGAAACCACGTCCCAGCCGCCCGCGGCCGTCGAGGACCGCGCTCCGGGGACCACCGCGCCGGGCGCGACGGCGCGGCCGGCGCCGGGCCGGCCCATCACGGGCGTCGACCTGACCGCCAAGCCCGGCGCCACGGGAGCCGCGGCGCTCAAGGACCCGAACAGCATCCTTTCCAAGCGCTCCGTGTACTACGACTTTGACAAGTACGACGTGAAGGAAGAATACCGGCCGATGATCGAGGCCCACGCCAGGTACCTGCGCGAGAATGGCACCACGCGCATGCTGGTGCAGGGCAATACCGACGAGCGCGGCAGCCGCGAATACAACGTGGCCCTCGGCCAACGCCGCTCGGAGAGCGTGAAGCGCATGCTGATGCTGCTGGGCGGGCGCGAAGACCAGATCGAGGCCGTGAGCCTGGGTGAGGAGAAGCCGCGCGCGACGGGGTCCAACGAGGAAGCCTGGGCGCAGAACCGCCGCAGCGACATGCGGTACCCCGGCGAGTACTGATGCGCTGGTTGCTGGCCGCGGTGGCGCTGGGCTGGGCGGGGGTCGCCACCGCCCAGTTGTTCAGCGATCAGGAGGCGCGGCGCCGCGCCGACGCCGCGCACGTCGAGGTGCAGGCGGCGCAGGACAGCCTGCGGCGCATGGAGCAGCGTCTGGTCACCATGGAATCTTCGATGGTGGAGCGTCGAGCGATTCTGGATCTCGCCGGGCAGATCGATGCGCTGCGCGGCGACCTCGCGCGCTCGCGCGGGCAGATCGAGGTGATGCTCAACCAGCTCGAGGTCGCCGAGAAGCGCCAGAAGGACCTGTACGTCGATATCGATACCCGGCTGCGCAAGCTCGAGCAGGTGCAGGAGCAGGCTTCCGCCGCGGCGCTCAAGCCGCCCGCGGACGCCGGACCGACGGAGGCGGAGAAGAAGACCTACGAGAGCGCCCTTAACCACTTCAAGCTCGGCAACTACTCCGCCGCCATCGACCTGCTGCAGAACATGCTGGTCGCTTACCCGCGCAGCAAGCTCGCGCCCAATGCCCAGTACTGGATCGGCATGGGGCATTCCGGTCGGCGCGACTACCGGAACGCGATCCTGTCGCACCAGAAGGTGATCGCCACCTGGCCCGACGACCCCAAGGCGGCGGACGCCATGCTCTCCATCTCGAGCGCGCAGGAAGCCATGGGAGACAAGATCGCGGCGCAGAACACACTGCAGGACGTGCTGGCGAAGTATCCCGGCAGCCAGGCTGCGGCGAGTGCGAAGCTGCGCCTCGCGCAGAGCGTCAAGCGCTGAACGCAGTCGTCCTGCTTTCGGGTGGACTGGATTCGGCCACCGCGCTCGCCTGGGCGCGGCGCGAGGGGTTCGATTGCCATGCCCTTTCGGTGGATTACGGCCAGCGGCACGGGGCCGAGCTGGCT
Organism: Betaproteobacteria bacterium; assembly: GCA_011391295.1. GTDB lineage: Bacteria > Pseudomonadota > Gammaproteobacteria > Burkholderiales > SG8-39 > JAABQT01. Next base: position 9,685 of record JAABQT010000026.1, on the reverse strand, counting down.
GCCGCGGCGCGCATCGCCAGGCGACTGGGGGCCGCCGAACACCGGGTCGTAAAGCTGGACCTGGCGCAGTTCGGGGGATCGGCGCTGACGGATCGGAGTATTTCGGTTCCGGACAAGGGCCCGCAGTCCGGGATCCCGATCACCTATGTTCCCGCTCGCAACACCATCCTGCTTTCCCTGGCGCTGGCCTGGGCCGAAACCCTGCGGGCGCAGCACATTTTCGTGGGGGCGAATGCGGTGGATTACTCCGGTTACCCGGACTGCCGGCCGGAGTACCTGCGCGCCTACGAGGCGATGGCCAATCTGGCGACGAAATCTGCGGTGCAGGGCAGGAAGATCCACGTCAGCGCGCCGCTGATTGATCTTCCCAAGGCGCAGATCATCAACCTTGCGCTGGAATTGGGCGTGGATCCGGCCGAGACGGTGACCTGCTATCAACCGGATACGCAAGGGCGTGCCTGCGGCGTTTGCGATGCTTGCCGAATTCGCAAGGCGGGGTTCGTCGACAGCGGAATAGCGGACACCACGCGCTATATCGCCTGATTCTTCTGGCGAACTGGGTGCGAGGGCTGATAAAATCGCGCCCTTCCCCGTGGGCCGTTAGCTCAGCTGGTAGAGCAGCGGACTTTTAATCCGTTGGTCGGCGGTTCGAATCCGCCACGGCCTACCAATCTCTCAAGGCTCTAGCGCTCGCCAGGGCCGTTTCCTTTCTTGCCGCGCGTTCGACCGGCAACAGCAGAACAAGAACAAAAAAAAGCGGTCCCAAAGGACCGCCTCGCTTTCCAGCATGCGGGCGCCAAGAAGGCGCCAAGCAGGTCGTCAGGCTGCTTTCAGATTGCCGGCCGCAAGCTTGCCGCGCTCGGTGACGACGTCGAAGCTGACGCGCTGGCCTTCGGTCAGCGTGCCCATGCCGGCTTGCTCCACTGCGCTGATGTGTACGAACACGTCCTTTTCCCCGCCTTCCGGCTGGATGAATCCAAAACCCTTGGTAGCATTGAAAAACTTAACGGTTCCGATGGTCATACTAGATCTCCATAACCAAAAACTCCGCACGCAAATCGGGCGCGGTAACGAACAATCTAGCCGAAGGGGAGTACTTACATTCCGCGCCCGGGTACCGGACGTAGCAGAAAGACAGGCCGCAACGTAGATCGCCTGCCAATGTTGCGCGGAATTCCGGCCAAATGCAAACCGCAGCGGAACCCGGCGCGGTCCTGGATCAGACACGCATCCCCGCCATGCTAGATTGCCGTTCTTTCCGGCCAGAGCCCGCCTCGATTGAACCGCGATAGCCCGCACTTGGCCGCGTCGACCCGCGTTCCCGGCGACCGCTTTCTGCACTCGCCCGGCCCTACGCATATTCCCGCGGAAGTGCTGAACGCCATGCACCGCCAGCCCATGGACCACGGCGACCCGCGGCTGGACCAGATCATCGCCGTGTGCGAAGCCGGATTGCGGCGGTTGCTGCGGACCGAAAAGGCCGACCTTTACATGTACGCCGCGAACGGCCACGGCGTATGGGAGGCGACCACGGACAACCTGCTTGCGCCCGGTGAGGCCATGCTGATTCCGGGGACCGGGCACTTCTCCGAACAGTGGGCCCGGCAGGCCGAGGCGACCGGCCGGCGCGCGATCCGCACGCCTTACCGCGAGGGCTACCCGATCGACCCGAATGACGTCGAGCAGGCGCTGCGCGGGGATCGGAAGTCCGAGATTGCTGCAGTCTTCGTCGTGCACACGGATACCGCGAGCGGTATCAGCAACGACCTGCAGGCGATCCGAGCAGCGATCGACGCTGCCGGTCACCCGGCGCTGTTCGTCGTCGACGTGGTCGCGTCCCTTGCCGCCGCGCCGTTCGCGATGGATGCGCTGGGTGTCAATGTGGCGGTGGGCGCTTCGCAGAAAGGTTTGATGTCGCCGCCCGGCTTCGGTTTTGTCGCCGTGGACCAACGCGCAGGCCAGGTCGCCGCGAAGAATCCCGCGCCGCGCTATTACTGGGACTGGGCGCGGCGCAAGGCGGACTACAGTTACCAGAAATTCTGCGGCACCCCGCCGCAGAACCTGCTGTACGGGATCGAGGCCGCGCTGGCGCTGCTCGATCGCGAAGGGATCGACGCGGTATTCGCCCGCCACGCCTTGCTGGCGCGTGCGGTTCAGGCGGCGGTCGAGCGCTGGGCGCGCGAAGGCGCGGTGTTCCTGCATTGTCGAGTCCCGGCGGCTCGCTCGGTGTCCGTCACCACTATCGAGGTGCGCGATGGCGTCGATGTCGATGCGCTGCGCACGGTGGCGCGGGAACGCTTTCAGGTGGCGTTTGCGGGTGCCCTCGGGCCGCTCCAGGGCCGCGGGTTTCGCATCGGACATCTGGGCGACGTGAACGCGGCGATGATCCTCGGCTGCCTCGCCGGTGTGGAGGCCGCAATGCGGGTGCAAGGCATCCCGTTCGGCCGCGACGGGGTGATGCGGGCGGTGGAGTGCCTGGCGGCGGGCTAAGGCGCGGCGCCGCTGCGCGACGCAGCGCGCCCGGCTTCGCGTATCCGGCGTGCGAGCAGGAGCCAGGTGGCGACGGCTGCCGCGACGATCACCGCCGATCCGATCCATCCACCAATGGGAACCGCAGCAAGACCCCCATGCGTTATGCGCCACCCCAGCGAGATGAAGCCGAACGTGGCAAGCATGATCGCCACGGGAGAGACAAAGCACAGGATGACGTCGTCCGATGCGATCCACAGGGTTTTGTGGTGCCGGCACACCAAGGCGAGCAGGCAAGCAATGAGAACTACCGCGCAGATCGAGGCAACCGTAATCATGAGATACATGAATCAATTCTCCTTTCGAACAGTACGGCGGCTGAGATCGCCAGCGCGGCGACGATCGCGACATGCGCCAACGTGGTGTTCCGTCGGCAGTCTACGCAGGGAACATTACACCCGCGACGCTGCGGCCGGCAAGCTGCGCCGCAGCGCAAATCCAGGCTCAGGGATTCGCGCTCGCGCCTGAGACGAGCGCCGGGTACTCGGGCCGGATATCGAAGCGCAGCCGGCGATGCGCTGAGCGCAGCGCGCCCTCCGCCTGCGCCGGGCTCGCCGCCCGGCTGAAGATGAAGCCGAGGTAACTCGCCCCGTCGGGAGGCGGCGCGACGATCTGGCGCGGCTCCACCGCAATGGTCACATCGGTAATGCCAGGCACCGACCGCGCGGCGGCGAGCCCTTCGAGCCCGTGGTAAACGCCTCGCCGCGGAATGGGGATCATCATCACGCCGGCGGCGCTGCCATCGCCTGCGAAGGCGAGCGGTTCCGCCAGCGCGTGACGCAGGTTCAACTCCTCCAGGCTCATGCCCAGGGTGTGCGTCAGTACCCGCCCGCAGAGTCCGCCGATGGAGCGGGCTGCAACCTCCAGTATCCAGACGCCCTGGTGGTTGATCCGCACTTCCGCGTGCACCGGCCCGGTGCTCAACTCTGCGGCGCGGCAGGCGCGCGCGACTTCCTCGCGCACGCGTTCTTGCAGCGCTGGCGGCAGTCGCGACGGGGTGACGTAGAGCGTTTCCTCGAAATAGGGCCCGTCCAGGGGATCGGGCTTGTCGAACAGGGCAAGCGTGGCGAGCTTGCCTCGATCCAGCAGGCCTTCCAGGGCGTACTCGCGTCCCGGTATGAAGTCCTCGATGACAAGACCCAGTTCCTCTGCGTCGCGATCGGCGCGCGACTGGATGGCCCGCACCCAGTGCACCGCGCGCAGCAGGGATGCGGCATCATCGGCGCGAATCACACCACGGCTGCCCGACAGTCGCCGGGCTTTCACCACGACGGGATAGGTCAGTCCGGCGGCCAGTTTCCCGGGATCGTCTGCGCTCGGCAGATGGTGAAACGCAGGACACGCGAATCCGTGCTCCCGCAGCAAGGCGCGGAACGCAAGTTTGTCGCGTACGCGGCGTACCGCTCGTGCGGGATTCCCCCGCAGGCCCAGGCGCTCCGCGACGAGGGCCGCGAGTTCGACGCCAGAATCATCCACCGCGACTACGGCATCCGTTCTCGCGCCGATCGCGCGCAATACCGTGTCCGCGGCCTGTTCCGGGCGGTCGAATTGCAGGGCCATGATGGGCGCGAACCCCCAGGCAGGCGCCAGCTGGTGGCAATAATTCGCGGCGGCCTCGACCTCTACGCCCAGTTTGCGCGCGGCGGCAAGGAAATCGTCGTTGCGGTATCCGGTGGTGGGGAGCAGCAGCAGGACGCGCTTCATGGCATCGACTGCGTCAGAAGGCCTGCAGTTGCTGCTCGGTGGGTTCAGCGCAGCAGTACCACGGCTCCGATAGACGGGGACCGGGATCGCCGAGCTTGACCGCGAGGGCGGGCGCAGTTCGCGCCGCCGCCTCATGCGCCATGCGCCATACCGTGGCGAAGATTTCGCGGCGCGCAGTTCCCTGCTGCTCACGGAGCGCGACCTCGCTCAGCAGCTTGCGCTGCAGCAGGTCCACGCGCGCATCCGCGTGGCTCCACGGGTAACCCAGGAGCTTGGCATCGAATGCCAGCAGCCGTTCCTCGAAGCCGGGCAATTTCAGCAGCCATGAGCCTGCCGGAACGAGCAGGCGGATGGTGAGTTGCACGGGGGGCACACTCTGCACGAGCTGAAGTTCCACCAGCCGCTCGAGCAGGGCAATGTAGCCTTCCAACGTCGTCCAGGGCGTGAAGGCGACAAAAGTCGGCGCCAGCGCGATGCCGGCTGCGCGAGTGAGCGTCACGGCGCGGTCGAAGTCCCGGCTGCTGTGGTTCTTGTCGAGCAGGCGAAGGATGTCGTCGTCCACCGCTTCCACTGCGGAAGTGATGAACAGGCATCCGCACTCGCGCAGCTCGGGAAGCAGCGCGGCATGCTCGATAAGGTGCTGGATCTTGATCGTCGCGTCGAACGTGACAGCGGGGAATTGTGCGTGCAGGGCGCGCGCGAGCTTCAGCCCGTGCGTGGGGCCATTGAAGAAGTCCGGATCGCCGAAGGAAATATGGGTCGCTCCTTCCTCCACCTGCTGCCGGATGTCTTGCATCACCACGTCCACCGGGACGATGCGGAACTTGCCCTGATACACCGGCACCACAGGGCAGTGCCGGCACAGGTGCTTGCAGCCCCGGCTGCCCTCGGCAAACCCGGCGACGCGGGTCGTCCCTCCGGGCAGCACGAGGTGGGCGTAGCTCTGAAGTTTCGGCAGCGCGCTGCGGTCCGGCATCACGAAGGGTACGCGGGCCAGGCTGATCACCGGTTCTTCCTGGATCGGCGAGGAGCCATTGAGGCGCAGTCCCTGGCAAAGCGCCAGGAGTGCGGGTTCCACCTCGCCGCCGAGTACCGTACCCACGCCCGCTGCACGCAGCAGCGCCTCATTCATGGGCGCATACAGACCGTAGACGCACAGATGGGCCTGCGGGGCAAGCTGCCTGATGCGGGGCAGGGCCTCGATCGCGATACGCGTGGCGGTGTGCATTCCCACGTAAACGGCCACCATGCCCGCGTGTTCCAGCATGCCTGCATCGAGCTTTTGCAGCGAGAGATCGAGGCAGGTTACCGAGAAGCCTTCGCGCTTGAGCCACGCCGCCGGCTCGGCCAGCGCGAACGGCTGGCGCCCCAGCTCGTAGGCGTTGATGAGAACGACCTTGAACGGGCCGGCTATTTTGATTTCGGCCGCGCTTCGAAGGGCGCGGAGCCCGTCTCGCGGCTTGCCCCGGCCTGTTCCAGGCGCTTCAGGTAGTGCTGCCACATCTCCTCCTGGCGCAATCCGAATTCATACAGCAATTCCCATGAGTAAATCCCGGTGTCGTGCCCGTCCGAGAAGGTCGGCTGTATGGCGTAGCTGCCCGCCGGCTCGATTTGGGTGATGTCGACGGACCTCTTGCCGACCTGCAGAACTTCCTGGCCGGGGCCATGGCCGCGCACCTCGGCCGAAGGCGAATAGACCCGCAGGAATTCGCAGGGCAGCTGGAAGGTCTTGCCATCCGAAAATGAGATCTCCAGCACGCGCGACTTCTGGTGCAGCTTGATCTCGGTGGGGCGCGGTGCATCGCTTTGCATGATTGAATCCCGGCTTGTCCAGTTTTCCTATTCGCGCACCCGCGCGAGCTTCTTCACATCGGGCAGCCGGCGCAGCGCGCGCATGACGCGCGCCAGGTGCCGGCGGTTGGACACCTCCACCACCAGCAGCATGTTCGTATGCACCGCCCGGTCCTCGTCCATGCTGATGGAGTCGATGTTCGATCCGGAATCGGCGATCTCGGAGGCCACCTTGGCGAGCACGCCGCGCTGGTTCTCCACCATCACCTTGATCGCCGTCTGGTACAGGCGCGTGCCCGCCGGATCCCACTCGACGTCGATCCACTGGTCGGGCTCGTTCTTCCTGGAGCGTTCGATGAGCCGGCATTCGGCACCGTGCACCACCAGACCCTGGCCTTTCTTCATCGAGCCGACGATGGCATCCCCCGGGATCGGCCAGCAGCAGGTGGCAAGCTGCACCGCCATGCCCTCGGTACCACGGATGACGACGTGCGCCGCCTTGCCCTTTGCGTCCTGGGCTGCGTCGCTGCGCTTGAGCAGCCGGCGCGCGACCACCGCCGGCAGTTGCTTGCCCAGGCCGATATCGGCGAGCAGCTCCAGCTTGGTACGCCCCACGGTTTCACGGATGGCGCGCTCCCAGCTCGCATCGTCGACCTCGGCGAGCGCCACGCCCTGGGCCCTCAGTGCCTGCTCCAGCAGCCGCTCGCCGAGCGCCGCAGACTCGTTGTACTGCATGGTCTTGAGGAAGTGGCGGATGTTGGCGCGCGCCTTGCCGGTGCGCACGTACTGCAGCCAGGCCGGGTTTGGCTTGGCATGGCTGGCGGTGATGATTTCGACGCGCTCGCCGTTGCGCAGTTCCGTGCGCAGGGGCACCAATTCTCCGTTCAGCTTGGCCGCAACGCAGCGGTTGCCGATATCGGTATGCACCAGGTAGGCGAAATCCACCGCCGTGGCACCGCGCGGCAGCGACAGGATCTTGCCCTGCGGCGTGAACACGTAGACCTCGTCGGGGAACAGGTCCACTTTCACATGCTCGAGGAACTCGTGCGGGTCCCCCGACTGGTTCTGGATCTCGAGCAGCGACTGCAGCCACTGGTGGGTCTGCTTTTGCAGCTCGGTGAGCGACTCGGCGTCGTCCTTGTACATCCAGTGCGAGGCGACGCCCGCCTCGGCAAGGTGGTGCATCTGCTCGGTGCGGATCTGCGCCTCCACCGGCACCCCGTAGGGGCCGATCAACGCCGTGTGCAGCGAGCGGTAGCCGTTGCCCTTGGGGATCGCGATATAGTCCTTGAACTTGCCCGGCACCGGCTTGTACAGCGCGTGCAATGCGCCGAGCGCGAGATAGCAGGTGGGGGTGTCCTTGACGATCACGCGGATGCCGTAGATGTCGTGCACTTCGGAAAACGACAGCTGCTTCTCGACCATCTTGCGGTAAATCGAGTACAGGTGCTTCTCGCGCCCGAACACCGTAGCCGGAATGCGCGCCTCCTCGAGGTTCGACTTGATCGCCGCCTCGATCTTGCCCACCACCTCGCGCCGGTTGCCGCGCGCGGCGCGCGTTGCCCTGGACAGCACGCGGTAGCGCAGGGGATAGAGGTGCGCGAACGCCAGTTCCTGCAGCTCGTGGAACAGCGTGTTCAGCCCCAGGCGGTTGGCGATCGGGGCGTAGATCTCCATGGTCTCGCGCGCCACGCGCCGGCGCTTGACCAGCGGCACGGCATCGAGCGTGCGCATGTTGTGCAGGCGGTCGGCGAGCTTGATGAGGATCACGCGCACGTCGCGCGCCATCGCCAGGAGCATCTTGCGGAAATTCTCGGCCTGCGCGTCCTCGGCCGACTGGAACTCGATCTTGTCGAGCTTGGACAGGCCGTCGACCAGCTCCGCCACCGGCTTGCCGAAGGTATCGGAAATCTCGGCCTTGGTGACCGAGGTATCCTCCATCACGTCGTGCAGCAGCGCAGCCATCAGCGCCTGGCCGTCGAGGTGCCAGCCGGCGAGGATCTCGGCCACCGCCAGCGGGTGCGAGATGTAAGGGTCGCCCGACTGGCGCTTTTGCCCCGCGTGCGCAGCTTCCGAAAAGCGGTACGCCTGCGCAAGGCGATCGACATCCGCCTGCTTGAGATAGCTGAAGCGGGCCCGATCAAGGCTTTGTACGGCGGACATGCGGTAAAGGTTACCGCAGGCCGTAGCGCTCAGGGGGTCTGGGGTGCGGGCGCCGTCGGGTTACGCCTGAGCACTTCGGCGCCGATCTTCCCGGCAGCGATCTCGCGCAAGGCGATCACGGTGTTCTTGTCGCGGTTGGCCTCCACCAGCGGCGAGGCGCCGGCGCCAAGCTGGCGCGCGCGGTAGGTCGCGGCGAGCGTCATCATGAAGCGATTGGGTATTCTCTGCAGGCAATCGTCTACGGCAATACGGGCCATGGTCAGTTTTCCGATCTGAAAACTTCGGGATGCCGCGCCAGTTGCCGGCCGGTGGCCAGGCGTTCCGCGCGCACGACCGCCCCCAGGTCCTTCAGGGCGTCGTCGAAGTGATTGTTAATTATAGCGTATTTGAACTCGACGGCATGGCTCATTTCCTCGGCGGCGTTCGTCAACCGGCGCCGGATGACCGCGGCCGCGTCCTGGGCGCGCTTGCGCAGCCGGCGCTCCAGTTCCGCCATGGAGGGAGGCAGGATGAACACGCCGATGCAGTCGGGATGCAGGCGACGCACTTGTTCCGCGCCCTGCCAATCGATCTCCAGGAACAGGTCCTTCCCGGAAGCGCGCGTCTGGTCGATTACTCTTTGCGACGTGGCGTAGCGATGGCCGTGCACTTGCGCGCTCTCGAGGAACTCACCGCGCTCGAGCATGCCCTGAAAACGCGAGGCATCCACGAAGTGGTACTCGCGGCCGTCCTGCTCCCCGGGACGCGGAGGGCGCGTGGTGTAGGACACCGAGAGCGACAGGCCCGGATCCAGCGCGAGCAACGCCTGGATGAGCGAGGACTTGCCGGCGCCCGATGGCGCGGTGACCACGAAAAGCAGGCCCTTCATTCGATGTTCTGCACTTGTTCGCGTATCTGCTCGACCAGAAGCTTGAGCTCCAGCGCGCCATCCGAGATCTTCTGCGTCGCCGATTTGGACGCCAGCGTGTTCGCCTCGCGGTTGAGCTCCTGCGCCAGGAAATCCAGGCGCTTGCCCGCCGCACCGCCAGCGGCGAGCGTGCGCTCGACTTCCCCGATGTGCGCGCCAAGCCGCTGCAGCTCTTCCTCGATGTCGGTCTTCACGGCGAACACCGCGAGCTCCGTGCGCAGGCGCTCGTCGTCGGCCGCGCCCAGTGCTTCGCGCAGGCGCTCGGCGAGCCGCACCTGATAGGCGGCGTTCGCCTCGGGCACCAGCGGCGCAATTTCGGCAACGCGCTTGCGCATCTCGGCGACGCGGCCTGCAAGCAGCGCCGCGAGCTTGGCGCCTTCGCGCGCTCGCGCGGCGCACAGCTCATCCACCGCGCGTTTGGCCAGCGCGCCGACCACGCCGCTCAGCTCTTGCGCGTCCGTCGCGCTGCCGGCGAGCACGCCCGGCCAGCGCAGCACGTCGCCGAGGCGCAGCGGCCCCGCCTGCGGGAACGCGCGCTGCGCCTCGTCGGCAACGCGGCGCAGCGACTCGAGCGCCGCAGGGTCCAGCGAT
>JAABQT010000268.1 GCA_011391295.1 Betaproteobacteria bacterium | reverse complement strand
GATGTTGCGTATCAGATTGAATGCCATATTCACACTCCTCTCATGCTGCGTCGTAGCCGTGGGCGCGGATCGCCCGGCGAATGCCTTCGGGGCCGATCGCCTCGGACCGGTAGGCGACGCTCACTCTTTTCTGCACCGGATCCCCGCTCACCGCCTCGACGCCTTCGACCTCGAGCAGCCCCTTGCGGATGGTGTCGACGCAGTGCTCGCAATGCATGTTGCCTACGGCGACCTCGAGCGCAGCGCGTTGCCGCACGCTGCGCCGCGGCAGCAGCCGCCCGGCGAACGAGTTGGTGAGCACCGCGGTGACGCTCGCTGCCATCGCGATCATCGCCCAAACCGGGTGCACCAGGCCGGTGGCCGCCGGCTTGCCCGCGGTCAAGGTGCCCGTCTTGTCGAACACCAACTTGCGCACGTCCTTCAACACCTGAAACGCCTCGCCCGCGCGCATCAAAATGCCGCGCTCGGCCGCCATGCCGCCGATGCGGTACTGCACCTTGGCTGTCGCCGCCGGTGTCATGTACGCCTCAGTCGCGTGGCCCGTGTCGCCGCCGCATGCGCTCCCGCACCAGCGCCGCCACGATCGGAAGCCCCGTGATCAGGCCGAGCGCAAGCGCCGTGTAGATGAATCTGTCCGTTTCGCCGCTGATCATTTCGAAGCCGAGATGCACCAGAACGAAGCTCGCGGGCACGATTCCGGCCAGCGTGGCCAGCGCGAAGCGCCAGGCCGATAGCACCGTGAGGCCGGCCGCGTAGCTGATGAGATCGAACGAAACGAACGGCAGCAGGCGGCTTGCGAAGACGATTCCCATCAGGACGTTTTGCGAGCCGCTCAGCCCCGGCAGGCGCTTGCCGAACCAGCGGCTGAGCGGGGCGCCGCCCAGCATCCGGGCCAGGCCGAACGCCGCCAACGCGCCCGCCTCGGCGCCGATCAGCACGTAGAGCGTGCCCCAGCCGTGCCCGTACGCGGCGCCCGCGGCCATGGCGATGGGCGCGCTCGGGATCGGACTGACGAGGATCGCGAGCGTCATCAGCACGACGACCCCGAACGGCCCCCAGGCGCCGAGGTCCTCGATCCACTCGCGCAATCTTTGCTCGTCGACGATCGTGCCGAGTACCCCGGTTTCGCGCAGCACCCAGTAGGCCGCGATGAGCGCCAGCACCGCGAGCACCCCGGCGCAGAGCTTCAACCATCTGGCCCGGGACGCCGCGTGCTCCGCCTGAGTCACGCGAGTGGCACCTCGACGAAAAGCCCGAAATAGATCGACCAGGCGCCGAGCAGGATCAGCACCGCGCCCGACCACTTCGGGAAGCTTCCTGCCCAGTGCGCGAGCACGTCGAGCGCGCGCCGCGCCCGCGCGAAGAACACCGCGGCGACGAGCGGCGCGGACAGCGCGAAACCGAACACCCCGAGCGAGACGAACCCCGCGCCGAGCGTGGCGCCCGAAGCACCGGTCGCGGCTGCTGCGCCGAGCAGCGCCGCGAGCAGCGGCGCCGCGCAGGCCGGAATGTTCAACCCGAACAACAGTCCCATGCCCGCCGAGCCGCGCGTACCTGCGAGCTTCGCGACGCCTGGACCGATCGCCAGCATCACCGTGCGCCCATGCCCGGCGAGCAGAATCACGCCGATGAGCACATAGATCACGCCGAGCGCTACCCAGGCCGACTTCTGAAACGATACGAACGCCGCGCCGAGCGCCACCGCGGCGACGCCGAGCGCGCCGATGAACGCCGCGCGCGTGGCGGCGAAGAGCGCGGTCTGCCTGACTTTCTCGACGGCGGCCTTGTCCTCGAGGTACTTGACGAACAGCAGGCTGGAGCCGATCGAGCAGGGCTCCACGAACCCCACCAGCCCGAGCGCCGCGGGCAGGACGAGAAGCTGGAACAGGCCGAACTCGCTCACGGTGCGGCGATCACGACCTTGTAGCCCGCGCGCTCGATCGCCGCGGCGAGGTGCGCGTCGTCGATGGCTTTCGGATCGAACCGCACCTGCGCTTCGCGCGCCTGGAACCACACCGCCGCGCGCTGCACGCCCGGCTCCGCGCCAAGCAGCGCCTTGATCGTCTGCGCGCAGCCTTCGCAGTGCATGCCTTCAATCTTGAAGTTTGCATCGTTCATGTTTCCTCGCTTTCCGACCCCGTTTGCATCGTAAATTCCGTACCACTGTACGGAGTCAAGCCCGGCCCGGCATCAATTGCCCGATGCGTGCGGCACCGATCGGTCTTCACGGACGCAGCAGGATCGGCTCCGGCGCCTCGCCCTGCGCAACGATACGGCCGATGGCGGCGGCGTGGCGGTAGCCGAGCCCACGCAGCGCCTGCAGGCAGGCGTCCGCCCGCCCGGAAGGCACGCTGGCGAGCAGGCCGCCGGCGGTCTGCGGATCGAACACCAGCGGGTAGCGTGGATCTTTCACCATCGCTTCCTGGTTGCGCAGCGCCCGGCGCAGGCGCACGTTGGCCGGCTGAAGCGAACTCAGGATCCCCGCGGCGGCCGTCTCCTCGGCGCCCTCGAGCACCGGCAGGGCCGAGAGCTCGATTTCGGCGTCGACCGCCGAGGGCCGGGTCATCTCCACCAGGTGCCCGAGCAGGCCGAAGCCGGTCAGGTCGGTGCACGCGGTCGCGCCATGCTGCAGCAGGCACTGCGCGCCGAGCCGGTTCGACTGGACCATGGAGGCGAGCGCGGCGTCGATCCAGCGGCCGCGCGCGGCGAGCCGCGCGTGCGCCGCGAGCAGCGTGCCGGTGCCGATCGGCTTGGTGAGGATGAGCACGTCGCCGGGGCGCATCCCGCCCTTGCGCAGGACGGACGCCAGTCCCTCGTCGATCAGGCCGTTGACGGCGAAGCCGAGGGCGAGCTCGCGCCCCTCGCCGGTATGGCCGCCGACCAGGGCGCAATTCGCCTCGTTCAGCACCTCGACCGCCCCGGACATCATCTGGTGCAGCACGTCCTCGACCTTGGACTCCAGCCCCGAGGGCACGGTGACGACCGCGGTGGCCGACTGCGGCTCGGCGCCCATGGAGAAGATGTCGCCGAGCGCATGGTTCGCGGCCACTTTG
>JAABQT010000267.1 GCA_011391295.1 Betaproteobacteria bacterium | reverse complement strand
ACCGCGAGGATCACCATCCCGACCTCACCGTGGGCTACAACCAGTGCCGCGTCACCTACTGGACGCACGCCATCGGCGGGCTGTCGGAAAACGATTTCATCTGCGCGGCGAAATGCGACGCGCTGTTCGAGCTCTAGCTCTGCGCGTTTTCAGCTCGTACGACCTCTCCGCCGCGCACCACGCGCGCAACCTTCTGGAGGCCGAGGGCATCCCGGCCGAAGTGCGCAACGAGCGTCTGGGCTCCGCCATGGGAGAGTTGCCGCCGGCGGAGTGCCAGGTGGAGGTGTGGGTCATCGACGGGGCGGATGCCGCACGCGCCGAGCGCCTGCTGCGCGAAGGCGTACGGGTGCGCGGCGCGCCCTGGATCTGCGGCGGCTGCAGCGAGCGCCTGGAACCGCAATTCACCCAATGCTGGCGTTGCGGCGCGCTGCGCCGCTAGAAAATGCGCGCGAGGTGGAGCAGCAGGATCAGGAAGATCCACACCACCAGCGCGCGCCATACCAGCCCGACCAGGCTGTCCAGGAACGGGCTGTCGGCCGTGTCGCCCACCCCCAGTTCGGGCCGCACCTCCACCCCTTCGATCGCCGTGAGCGGCATGCCCAGGCGCACACCCATCGCGCCCGCTCCCGCGGCGAGCACCACGCCGGCGTCCGGATCGGGCCAGCCCGGCGCCTGCGTGCGCCAGCAGTAGATCGCATCCTCGAAATCCCCGACCACCGCGAACGACGCCGCCGTAAGGCGCACGGCAGGCCACTCCAGCGCGCGGTACACGCGCTCGGCGCTGTCGCCGAACGCCCCCAGGCCGTGCCAGCGCCGGCGCAGGTAGAGCGCGAGCCGGTACAGGATGGCGCCGCTCGGCCCGGGCAACAGGACGAACCAGAACAGCACGCCGAACACGTGCTGGTGCGAGGCGACCAGTGCCTCCTCCAGCGCGAGGCGGATCACCTCTTCGCGGGTGCGGTGCTGTGCCGGTTCGCCGCGCCAGGCGCCGATCAGCTCGCGCGCGCGGTCCACGTCTCCGGCGCGGATCGCCATCTGCAGGTCGGTGAAGTAGTGGCTGAACTGGCGGAAGCCGAGCGTCAGGTACAGCGCGACGACATTGAAGGCGAGCGCGAGCAGCGGGCTGACCCAGAGCAGCGCGTAGTGCAAGGCGAGCGAAGCGGCGAGCGCCGGCAGGACCGCCACCAGCCAGGCAATGGTGCCCTGGCGCGAGGCGCCGGCGTTGAAGGAACGCTCCAGCCAGTTGGCCCAGCGCGCCAGCAGCGCGAAGTACGCCTTGCGATCGCCCAGCGGACGCCATTGCTCCAGCACCAGCGCCGCAACGATGGCGAGCAGGCTCATCGCGCGCCCGCCGACTGCAGCAGGTGGCGGTACAGGTTGACGAGCATCCCGGCGGTGGCGCCCCAGATGTAGTGCTCACCGTACGGGATAGCGAAATAATGCACGGTGCGACCTTGAAACTCGCGCGCGTGCCGCTGGTGGTTGGCGGGATCGAGCAGGAAGGACAGGGGCACCTCGAAGGCCGCGTCGACCTCGTGCGCATCCAGGCGCAGCTCGAACGGCGGCGACACCAGCGCCACCACCGGCGTGATGCGAAAACCGGTGCGCGTGTGGTAATCGGACAGCTTGCCCAGCAGCTCGATGCGCTGCGCGTCGAGGCCGATCTCCTCGTGCGTCTCGCGCAGCGCGGTGGCCTCGGCGCTGGCGTCGCCCGGCTCCACGCGCCCGCCGGGAAAGCTGATCTGGCCCGAGTGCTCCCGCAGGTGCGCGGTGCGGCGCGTCAGCAGCACCGTCAGCGCCTCCGGCCGCGCGACGATCGGCACCAGCACCGACGCGGGCTTGCGCGCCGCCCCCGCGCGCTCGGCGCCGGTGCCCTGGTCACCGTACAGCGTTTCTCCCGGGACGCCCGCGCGGGAGAAGTGGCGGCGCAGCCAGAGCGCGTCCAGCTCAACCGGATTGTCGTCAATCAGCGTCGCCCGCATGCGGAATGTTGTCCCGTCGGCACCTGTTAGCTCTCCAACCGGGATGATAATCTGTCCCGGCAATTCAACCCCGTCACGGAGGAATACCATGAAGAGAATCGCGCTGCTGGCCACCCTGGCCTTGCTCAGTTCGGCGGCAATGGCCGGCTCCTGCCCAAAACTGTGGAAACAGGTTGACGCTGCCCTGCCTTCGGCCAAGCTGAGCAAAGCGCAGATGTCGGAAGTAAAGCAACTCCGGGCCGCCGGCGAAGCCTTCCACAAAGCAGGCAAACACGGCGATTCCGAGGCATCGCTGAACAAAGCGAAGAAGATCCTCGGCATCTAGTAGCCGCACGTCGGCAAGGGAAAAGAAAACGCCGCCCGCGGGCGGCGTTTTTTTGTTCCCGAAGAGGCCCGGCCTAGGGCAGCAGGATCACCGACCCGGTGGTCTTGCGCCCCTCGAGGTCGCGGTGCGCCTGCGCCGCGTCGGCGAGCTTGTAGCGCGCCGTGGTCTCGATTTTCACCTTGCCGGACTGCACGATGTCGAACAACGCCTTGGAGCGCTCGACCAGGTCGCTGCGGCTGGCGATGTAGGTCCCGAGCGTCGGGCGCGTGACATAGAGCGAGCCCTTGGCCGATAGTATTCCCAGGTTCATCGGCGCCACCGGGCCAGAGGCGTTACCGAAGGTCACCATCAGTCCGCGCGGCTGCAGGCAATCCAGCGAGCCTTCCCAGGTCGCCTTGCCGACACCGTCGTAAACCACCGGCACGCCCTTGCCGCCGGTGATCGCCTTCACCTTCTCGACGAAATTTTCCGTGCTGTAGTTGATGACGTGATCGGCGCCGTGCGCCTTGGCGAGCGCCATCTTCTCCGCGGAGCCGGCCGTGGCGATGGTGGTAACGCCAAGCGCCTTCAGCCATTGGCAGGCGATCAGGCCGACGCCGCCGGCGGCAGCGTGCCACAGCACCGTGTCGCCCTTTTTCACCGCGTAGGTGCTGAAAATGAGGTAGTGGACGGTAAGGCCCTTCAGCAGCATCGAGGCCGCCTGCTCGTCGGTGATGCCCTGCGGAAGTTTCACCATGCGATCGGCCGGCAC
>JAABQT010000266.1 GCA_011391295.1 Betaproteobacteria bacterium | reverse complement strand
GTGGTGTCCAACCACGGCGGGCGCCAACTCGACGGCGCCATCGCCACGCTGGATGCGCTGCCCGCGGTGGCGAAAGCGGTGGGGGCGAAAATGACCGTGCTCCTCGATGGCGGGGTGCGCCGCGGCGTGGACCTGCTCAAGGCGCGCGCCCTCGGCGCGCAGGCGGTGCTCACCGGGCGCGCCACGCTGTTCGGCGTGATGGCGGGCGGCGAGCCGGGCGCCAAGCGCGCCATCGACATCCTGAGCGGGGAGTTCGAGCGCGCGCTGCAGTTGTGCGGCGTGGCCGAGGCCGAGGACATCGGCGCGGAGCTGATCGCGCCTTGAGCGCGTTGCCCGTCCTGGTGCTCGGCGGGGGCATCGGCGGGCTGGCCGCGGCGCTGGCGCTGGCGCGCAAAGGCTGCCGCGTGCGCCTGTTCGAGCAGGGCACCGAGTTCAAGGAAGTCGGCGCCGGCATCCAGCTCGGGCCGAACGTGTATCGCATGTTCGAACTGCTCGGGCTCACGCAGGAGATCGAGCGCTGGGCGGCGCACCCCGAGAACCTGATCATGATGGACGCGCTCACCGGCGAGGAAGTGACGCGCCTGCCGGTGAGCGGCGAGGCGTTCCGCCAGCGCTTTCATGGCTACCCGTACGGCGTGATCCACCGCGGCGACCTCTACCAGGTGCTGCTCGAAGCCTGCCGCGCGGAACAAGGCATCACGCTGCACGACAAGGCCAAGGGCGAGCGCTTCGAGGCGCAGGGCGAGCGCGTGCTGCTGCACCTGGCGGGCGGCGAGCGCGCGGAGGGCGTCTGCCTCATCGGCTGCGACGGCCTGTGGTCCAGGGTGCGCGCGCAGATCCTCGGCGACGGCAGGCCGCGCGTCTCGGGGCACATCGCCTACCGTGCCGTGCTCGCGCGCGCCGAGGTGCCCGAGGACCTGTGGCAGAACAACGTCGTACTGTGGGCGGGGCCGAAAACCCACCTCGTGCATTACCCGTTACGCCGCGGCGAGCTCTACAACCTGGTGGCGGTGTTTCACAGCGACCGCTACGAGGAAGGCTGGGACGTCTACGGCGACCCGGAGGAGCTGCGGCGCAAGTTCGAGCATGAGCGCCCGGAAGTGAAGCGCCTGCTGGAGAAGATCAACGTGTGGAAGATGTGGGTGCTGTGCGACCGCGAGCCGGCGCGGCGCTGGTCCCAGGGCTGCGTGACGCTACTGGGCGACGCGGCGCATCCCACGCTGCAGTACCTGGCGCAGGGCGCCAACATGGCGATCGAGGACGCCGTGGTGCTTGCCGCGTACGCCGAACTCACCGGCTTCGACTGGGAGGAAGCTTTTCGCCACTACGAAGACGCGCGCTACAAGAGAACGGCGCGCGTGCAGATCATGTCGCGCTACTACGGCGATGCGTACCACGCGGCGGGCGTGGTGCGCGAGCTGAGGAACGACATCCTCGCCCCCGTGCCGGGTGCGGCGCCGGACTTCGAGGGCGTGGCCTGGCTCTACGACGGCATCGCGCTGCCTCGGGCAAACACGTGATCCAGCCCGGCTTCGCGCGCTAGCGGGCTCGCTTGAACGCCGGTCGCTCAGCGCAGCGCCTGCACCAGGCAGCCACGCGCGGATGGCGCTCGAGCTTGAGCCCGAACATCGTGCCCATGACCAGCCAGCTCGCGGCTGCAACGTCGGCAAGCGAGAATCCGCCCAGCAGGTATTCGCCGCCCCCAAGCCGCGCCTCCATGGCGTCCAGGCAGCGGTTGAGCTGCGAAAGGTTGTACTCGGCCGCCGCCTTGCTGCGATCCTCCGGTTTGTAGGAGACCGGGGTGTCGAGTCCGTGGTACAGGTACTGCATCATGTAAGGGCCCAGCTCGGTCGTGGCCCACACGGTCCAGGAAACGGCGTCGGCGCGGGCCTGGCCGCCGGTGGCCGGCCACAGCTTCTTCTCGACGCCATACTTGTTGCAAAGGTGCAGCAGGATGGCGCCCGATTCGAAGAAGCTCTGGTCGCCGTCGACCAGCCCCGGCACCTTCCCGTGGGGGTTCACGGCCAGGTACTTGGGCGATCGGTGCTCCTGCTTCTTCGGGTCGAGCTGGACGTACTCGTAGGGGACGCCCATTTCCTCGAGCGCCCATGCGACGCGCGTACCCGAACTTTGCGGCCAGGAATAAAGCTTGATCGCCATGCTCACCTCCCCAGTTGAGCGGGCATCTTAGACCCATGCCCGCCGGTTACCTAGCCACCGCGCCGTCATGTGTCCCTGGAGCCCGCCGGATCCCCGCACGGCAGCACATCCTTGAACTCGGGGAACGTCTTCCACGCCGGAACGGGCGGCGTGACTCCCTCGGCCGGGACATACGGCGAGCGCTCGACAAATTGCATGCGGTGAATGTAACGCGGACAGTTGGGAAAAATATGATGCGCTTGAACGCGCACGATCGCCTGCGCCCCCGGCACCAACGACAGCAATGGATCCTCGGTGTTGACGCTTGCCGTTCCGTTTACCCGGAGCCGCTGCGGTTTCTCGAAGTTCAAGAACAGCAGACCCACGCGTGGATTGGACCGGAGGTTCCCGAGACTCTTGAACATGCCGTTCCCGTCGTAGCTTGGAAACGCAAGCGTCGTCGCGTCGAGCATGCGCACGAACCCGGGGGCGCCGCCTTTGTACGAGCAGTCGGGGTACCCCTCGGCATCCGCAGAAGCGAGAAAGAACATGCTCTGCTTTTCGATGAATGCGCGGTCTTCTTCGGTGAAGCGCGCCCTGACGAGCTTCTCGACCAACCGATCGGCAAGGCGCCGCGTGTCGAACAGGTCCTGGAGCTCTCGGCTCTGCGCGTGGTACATGGGAGGAACGCTCATTGCATCTCCAGTCACTCAGGAAAACAGGTGATCCAGCACCAGCTGCTTGAAGGCGGCGGCTTCGACTGCCCCGGCGGGCAGCCGGTCGGGGCGCGAGCTGATCACCAGGGGGCCATGCTGCGGGTCGTCGGTCACGCGCCCGTGCGAGCCCCTGACCAAGGCGGTGTCCTTCAGCGAAATCACGTCCATCAGCGTGCGCATGCCCAGCTTGCGCTTGGCGAGCCGCCACGCGC
>JAABQT010000265.1 GCA_011391295.1 Betaproteobacteria bacterium | reverse complement strand
AGAACCGGCTGGCGCTCGACTACCGGCTGTGACGGCCGCGGTAGAATGCCGTGTCTGAAAGGTTGCGCCGCGGAGAGATGGCCGAGCGGCTGAAGGCGCACGCTTGGAAAGCGTGTATACGTTAATAGCGTATCGTGGGTTCGAATCCCACTCTCTCCGCCACGTTTCCTGGAGGCACGCCGGGCACGATCTTGCGGCATAATCCGAGTTGAATTCAGGCCTTATGGCGGGCCTCCCCGCATTGCAGACTGGTGAATCTGGTCAGGTCCGGAAGGAAGCAGCCACAGCCGGATCCTGCAAGTGCCGGGGGCAAGGCTCGCCTCCAACGTGGAGCGGGGAGGAACGCGAGCGGATTCCTCCCCGCGGTCCGCTGCTAGGATTGGTGCAATGAGCTATCAGGTACTCGCGCGCAAATGGCGCCCGCGCAATTTCGCGTCGCTGGTGGGGCAGGAGCACGTGGTGCGCGCGCTGCGCCACGCGCTGGAGCAGAACCGGTTGCACCACGCGTACCTGTTTACCGGGACGCGCGGCGTCGGCAAGACCACGCTGGCACGGATACTGGCCAAGTGCCTGAATTGCGAAACCGGCATTACTGCCGAGCCGTGCGGCAAGTGCAGCGCCTGCCAGGAGATCGATGGTGGCCGGTTCGTCGATCTGCTGGAAGTGGATGCGGCAACCAACACGCGGGTCGACGAAATGCGCCAGTTGCTCGACACCGCGCAGTATTCCCCGACACGTGGTCGGTTCAAGGTGTATGTGATCGATGAAGTGCACATGCTTTCGAACTCGGCGTTCAATGCCATGCTGAAAACGCTCGAGGAACCGCCCGAGCACCTGAAGTTCGTGCTCGCCACCACCGATCCGCAAAGGATTCCTGTCACCGTGTTGTCCCGGTGCCTGCAATTCAATCTGAAGCAGATGCCGGCGGCAGCGGTGACGGCGCATTTGTCGCGGCTGCTGGAAGCCGAAGGCATCGAATTCCAGCCGCCGGCGCTGCAGCTCATCGGTCGCGCGGCGGCCGGCAGCATGCGCGATGCGCTGTCGCTGCTGGACCAGGCGATCGCCCATGGCGCGGGAAAAGTGGGCACGGATGACGTGCGCGACATGCTGGGGACGGTGGACCAGACTTACCTGCTGCGCCTGCTGGAATCGGTGGCGCAGGCCGACGGACCGGGTTTGATGGCGATCGCGGACGAAATGCAATCGCGCAGCCTGTCGTTTGACGCCGCGCTCCAGGATCTGGCGGGTCTGCTGCTCAAACTGGCGGTCGCGCATGCGGTGCCGGACGCGCTCGAAGCGGATCTGCCCGAGCGCGAACGTGTCATGGATCTTGCGCAGCGCATGGACACCGAGTTCGTGCAGCTTTGCTACCAGATCGCGTTGCAGGGGCGCGAAGATCTCGCCCTCGCGCCGGACGAGTACGCCGGATTCGTGATGACGCTGTTGCGCATGCTTGCGTTTCGGCCGGAGCAGGCCATGAACCGCACCGCACAGGACTCTTCCCCGCGCATACGGGAAGCGGCTGCACCGCGGGGTACGCCGACCGGCGCAGCGACATCCAGGCCGGCGCAAAAGCCCGTCGGTGCTGCGGCCGCGCCGCCGGGCGGTTTCGACGGCAATTGGTCGGCACTCGTGGGCCGGCTGCCGGTCGCGGGCGCCGCGCGCGAACTGGCGCGCAATTCGGCGCTCATCGGGCACAGCGAGGGCGCGATCGAACTCGTGGTGCCGAAATCCATGGCGCACCTGGCGGAACGCAGCTACCTGGAGAAGCTGAAAGCGGCGCTCGAGCAGCACTTCGGTGCGCGCATGTCGCTGAAAGTTTCCGTCGGTGACGCGGGAACCCCGACTGCGGCAGCGATCGAGGCGGGCGAACGCGAAGTCAGGCGTGCCGACGCGGCACGCGCTGTGCAGCAAGACCGCTTTGTCAAAGATCTGGTCGAAATCTTCGACGCCAAGGTGGTCGACTCGACAATCAAGGTGCGCGCCGAAAAAGGCTAGCGCGGGAGGCGACGATGCGCGGGAACATGGGCCAGTTGATGAAACAGGCGCAGATGATGCAGGAGAACATGCGCCGCATGCAGGAGCAGCTCGCGTCCGTGGAGGTCGAGGGCCACTCCGGTGGCGGCACGGTCAAGGTGGTCATGACCTGCAAGCACGAGATCAGGCGGGTCAGCATCGATCCGAGCCTGGGCGGCGATGACCGCGAGATGCTCGAGGACCTGCTGACGGCGGCGTTCAATGACGCCGCGCGCCGCGTGGACGCGACTGTGGCCGAGAAGATGGGCGGCGTGACTGCAGGCTTGGGCTTGCCGCCCGGAATGAAGCTGCCGTTCTGACAGCCATGATCCGCGAAGCGGTACCCAGCGCAAAGGGGCTTGAACGGCTGGTGGAGGCGCTGCGCGCCCTGCCGGGCGTAGGGCCGCGCTCTGCGCAACGCATGGCCTATCACCTGTTGCAGCATGATCGGAGCGGTGCCGACCAGTTGGCACAAGCGCTTGCGGCCGCGCTGGCGCAGGTACGGCACTGCTCGATGTGCAACAACTTCACCGAGGACGATATTTGCACGTTGTGCCGCTCGACACGCCGCGACCGTTCCTTGCTCTGCGTCGTGGAAACGCCGGCGGATCTCGCGATGGTGGAGCAGACGGCAACGTACGCCGGCATGTACTTCGTTCTCATGGGCCGCTTGTCGCCACTGGATGGCGTAGGGCCGCACGACATCGGTCTGGAGCGCCTGCTCGCGCGTGCCACCGAAGGCGAAGTGGCGGAGGTGGTCCTGGCAACGAATTTCACCAACGAAGGCGAGGCTACCGCGCACTACATCGCCGAGATGCTGCGCGCCCGGGACGTGCGGGTGAGCCGCATCGCCCGCGGCGTGCCGTTGGGCGGGGAACTCGAGTATGTCGATGCCGGCACGCTGTCGCAGGCGCTGCTGGATCGCCGCGGGCTCTAGCGGCAACCGCTTTTCCGGCGCAATACAGCCTTCGCGGGGCGCTTGCGGGCTTTTGGTCGGCGGCCGGCAAGTTCGCAGTGCAGCAATTTATTGACACGTTTTCCCCAGAGTCGCTATAATTCCACC
>JAABQT010000264.1 GCA_011391295.1 Betaproteobacteria bacterium | reverse complement strand
TGCCGTCCCGCGCTGCGGCGAGTGTCGCAAAGGCGCGCCAATCGTCCAGCCAGGCCGGCCGGCCGCCGTCGATCCCGCTCGCCAGGATGACTTCGGGGTCGGCGCTCAGCACCCGTTCGCGGTCGATCTCGGGGGCCAGCCCGGGCAGGCCGGCCATCACGTTTTCGCCGCCGCACAGGCGCATCGCCTTGCTGATCACGTGATCGCCGTTCACCGTGATCAGCGGCTTGTTCCACACCTGGTAGAAGACCCGCACGCGCGGTTTCGCGGCGTAGCGGCGCTCGATGCGCGCGGTGCGCGCGCGGAAAGCCCGGGACGCAGCGCCTGCCGCGGCCTCGGTGCCTGCCAGGCGCCCCAGCGTCTCCAGCGTACGCGCGATGTCCTCCAACTCGCGCGGCTCGGAACGGAACACTGCGATGCCCAGCGCGGCGATGCGCTCCACGGCCGCGGCGCTTCCCGCGTTCGGCCACGCGACGACCAGGTCGGGCTGCAGCGCCACCAGCGCTTCGAGATCGATCTGGGCCTCGCTGCCCACCCGCGGCAGGTTCTTCGCCGCGGGCGGGTAGTCGCTGTACTGGAGCGCGCCGACCAACCGTGAGCCGGCACCGGCGGCGTACATCAGCTCGGTGAGGTGCGGTGCGAGGCTGACCACGCGCCGGGCGGGTGCGGCGAGCACCACTTGCCTGCCGTAGTCGTCCGTCATGCGCACCTCGGCGTTGACGGAGGCGGTGGCAAACATGAAGACGATGAGCATTGCGCGGGCCACGCGACTTTGTATAATTATTCGGTAGTCAGCTGCAAGGTGTCTTCGCGGAGATTCGCTCCGCGGGGATGAAACGGGAAACAGGTGCGTGGCCCGATTCTCACCAGGCCACAATTCCTGTACTGCCCCCGCAACGGTAAGCGAGGGGGCGTGCCACCCGGCCACTGTGGAAGCTTCGTCCACGGGAAGGCGGCATGCCCGGCGCGTGGTCCAGCGCCAACTCGCGAGTCCGGAGACCGGCCTTGCGCTGCACATCAAGCGCTTTGCGGCGTCGGGGATGACGCCAGGAAGGGTCTCGGTTCTCGTCATGCGCATGGCAACACTCGCGCTGCTCGCCGCACTCGCGCCGGCTGCGCTCGCACAACCTAACGGCGCGGTCATCATCCAGGCCACACGCTTCCCGGAGGATACGCGCCGCCTGCCGGCGCGCGTCACGGTGCTCGACACAGAGGATATCGAGCGCAGCGCGGCGCGCACGCTGCCGGAACTGCTGTCCGAGCAGGCTGGGCTGGCGATGCGCGATTACTTCGGCAACAACGCCGCCGGCGCCGCTGTCGACCTGCGCGGATTCGGCATTACCGGCGCGCAGAACACGCTGGTGCTGGTGGACGGCCGGCGCCTGAGCGATTTCGACCTCTCGGGCGTGCAGTGGGCGGCGATCCCGCTCGCCTCCATCGAGCGCATCGAGATCCTGCGCGGCACCGGCGCGGTGCTCTACGGCGACGGCGCCACGGCGGGGGTGGTGAACATCATCACGCGCTCGCCGCTCAAACAGGGCAGGCGCGCCGAAGCATTGGGGCGCATCGCGAGCTACGGCTCCGCGGAAGGCCAGCTCTACGGCAGCCTCGCCGGCGAGGCCTTCGGCATCAACGCCTCGGTGTACGGTTACGACGCCGACGGTTACCGGCGCAACAACCGCAACCAGCAGGAAAACCTGGCGACGAACATGCGCTGGGGCGCGGGCGAGAGTTTCATGGACTTGCGCTTCGGCAGGGACCGCCAGGACATGCGCCTGCCCGGGGCGCGTGCCGTGCAGCCGTCCATCGGTCTGAACGAGTACGTGACGGACCCGCGCGGCGCGCAGACGCCGGACGACTGGTCCGAGCGCGACGGCAACCGCGCCGGCGCGACCCTGGTGCATTTCGCGGGAAGCGCGGAGTTCAAGCTCGATCTCGACTGGCGCGACAAGGCGCAGCGCTCCTATTTCGACCAGCAGGGGCCGGTGGCGCGCGACGATCGCCTGGCGTGGAGTTCGATCGGCCCGCGCGTGCGCCTGCCGCTGCAATTCGCTGGCGTGCGTCACCGGCTGATCGTCGGCGCCGACAGCAATGCCTGGCGCTACGACTCGCGCCGCGGCGACCGACCGGAGAATCTCGCACTACCGGTGAATCGCGTGCGGGTGTACCAGGACGCGCAGGCGGTCTACCTGCAGGATGGCGTCGAGCTGTCGCCTGCAAGCCTGCTCACGCTCGGCTGGCGCGAGGAGCGGGTGAAGTATCGGGCCGGCGATGCGTTCGATCCGGCCTCGCCGGGCTACCCCGGATTCGGCTCGCAGGCGCCGGCGGTGCAGGCAACGCAGCGCCAGCATGCCTGGGAATTCGGACTGCGCCAGGCGCCGTCGCCGGCCTGGGCCTGGTTCGCGCGCGCCGGGCGCAGCTATCGCCTGGTCAATGCGGAAGAGATCTACGAGAGCGACGCCGCGTTCAACGCGCAGTTCCAGATCCTGCGCCCGCAGCATGCGCTCACGCATGAAGCCGGCGCCGAATGGCGCGTGCACGGCGCGTCGATGCGCGGCTCGCTGTTCCAGGCCGACGTCACGGACGAGATTCATCTCGATCCATTTTCCGCCGGGATCGGCAACACCAACCTGCCGCCCTCGCGCCGGCGCGGCCTCGAGATCGAGGCATCGTGGCAAGTCGCGAAAACGCTGCGCCTGAACGCGGGCTACGGCTATACCGACGCGCGCTTTCGCGGCGGCGTGCTGCCCGGCAACGCATTTTTCGGCACCAACGTGGACATTTCGGGCAAGCGCGTTCCCCTGGTGCCCGAGCATAAACTGAACCTCGGCCTGGCCTGGGACCTGGGCGAGCGCACGGTTCTGTCCGCGGCGCTGACCGCGGTGAGCGAGCAGCGCATGGACAACGACGAGCCCAACACGCTGGGCGCGAAGATTCCGGCCTACGCCCTGCTGGACCTGAAACTCGCGCGCGACTTTGGCTGGGGGCGCCTCGCCTTGGCGGTGAACAACCTGCTGGATGAGGCGTACTACACTTACGCGGTGCGCAGCAACTTCACGCCCGATCGGTACAACGTGTACC
>JAABQT010000263.1 GCA_011391295.1 Betaproteobacteria bacterium | reverse complement strand
CGCCGCGTGCAGCGCGACATTGACGGCGTGAAAGGCGAATGTGCCGCCGTCGCCGGCGCTCCAGCTCAGTGCATAGGAGAGCTTGAGCAGCGGCCGGATCCCCGGCATGGAATTCCACCAGGCGTCGAGCGAGTGCACCGCCGGCTGGCGCACGATGACGTTGAAGTCGTCGAACTGGAAGCTGCCGTAGAGGGCGTTGGCGTACGCCGCGAGCGCGGCGGCGAGCAGGACGCTAGCGCGCATAGGCACGCGCCAGGATCGCGTGCGCATCCCACCAGCGGTCGCGCGCGCCCAGCATCACCAGCAGCACGCGCCGCCCATCGCGCTCGGCGAGCGCGATGAGGTTGTGCCCAGCGCGCCGCGTCTGCCCGGTCTTCACGCCGATCACCCCTGGGAAATGCTCGATCAGCATGTTGGTGCTCTTCACGCGGAACACGCGCTCGCGCCCCGCGGTGGCCACCTCGACCTCGGGCCGGGCAACGAGCGCCGCGATCTGCGGGCGCCGCATGGCAACGGTGGCCAGCCGGGCCAGGTCGCGCGCGGTGCTGTGCTGCCGATCCGCGTCGAACCCGCAGGGGTCGGAAAAGCGCGTGTCGCGCAGACCGAGCAGCGGCGCCTTGGCGTTCATGCGCTCGACGAACGCGCCGACGCTGCCGCCACGGCCGACCAGCGCGAGGCAGGCATCGTTCGCCGAGCCCACCAGCATGGCCGCCAGCAGCGCGTGCGCCGGCAGCCGGTTGCCGGCGCGCAGCCCAAGCCGCGCGCCGCGCGCCGCGGCCGCATCCGCGCCGACGCGCACCTCCTCGTCAAGCCGGCCGTCCTCCACTATAAGGAGCGCGCTCATCAGCTTGGCGAGGCTTGCCGGCGAGCGGCGCGCATCGGCGGCGCGTTCCCAGAGCGCAACGCCGTCGACCAGCACCAGGTAGGCGGCCGCCGCGCCCGGAAACGGGTCCTGCTGCGCCCACGCCGGCGCGCCCGGCAGCGCGAGCAGCGCCGCGAGCGCGAGGCGCGCCAGCACCGAGCTTAGTTTCCGAACAGGCGCTTCAGTGCGCGGGCGCCTTGCTTCACGCCGTCCTTTACCGCGTCGGACGCAGCGGGCGCCGCGGCCGGCTTGGCTGCGGCGCGCGACGGTTGTGCGAATTTGCCCGCGTACCTGGCGCAGATCGCCCGGTAATCGGACCTCATGGCGACCGTGTACTCCCGGCCCGCGCAATGCTCGTCAGCGAGTTGCTGCGTTTGCGCCGGGCAGTACTCGGCGACGAACTCCCAGTCGCGGGCGCTTACCCCGCTCTCGCAGGCCACGGCCGCGATCGGCGCCGTTTGCACGCTGCAGAACTGTGCCGCCCGCTCCCAGCCGCCTCGGTCCATTCCCCGCTTGTGCATCGCCGCACGATAGGCCGCCGGCGAGCGCATGGACTGGTTGGTCTTCTTCACGTGCTCACAGTACTCGCCTTTGCGAGCCAGACAAGGCATACCCTGCCTCTCGAACAGGTCGGTGGAGAACTTCTCCACGCCTTCCTTGCACATCTGCGCCACCTGCGCATCGCCCTGCGCCTGCATCGTCGCCACCTGCTTCTGCATCGCCGCCATCTGCGGGTCCTGGTGGGTCTGCGCGTTGCAGCCGCCGGCGCGTTTGCCCGTGTAGACGATGCTCATCTCGTCGCCGTCGCCGGTCTTCATACGCATGCGCCCGTCCATGCTGTCCGCGGTGCGCGTCATCTCCCCGGTGCCGGTCATCGCGTCCTTGCCGGTGCAGACGATCTTCCAGGTCATCTTGTTGCCGACCACGCGCTGTTCCGTGACCCTGCAATTCTTGTCCTGCTGCAGATCTTCGGCGCGCTGCTCGCCCTTCTTCCTGCACACCTGCACGCTGCTGGCCGGCATCTGCATGCCTGCCATTTCCATGCGCGAGGTCATGTTCCACATCTCGTCCGGCCCGCCCTGCGCCAAGGTGCCCGCCGTCACCGCCAGTCCGAGCGCCGCCCACGCCATTCGTGCCGCTGTATGCACTTTATTTCCCCTTGGTTTTTGTCCCGAAGCCGGCCGGATCATAGCAAGCGTCAGGCGAGAACGGGCAACGCTCCTGGCAACACCTCGATCTCCAGCCGGTGCGCATCCACGAAAGCGATTTCGCCGTCGGTTTCCACAAGGAGCGGTGCGTCCGATTCGATGAGAACGCGTCTCGCTCTCGTGAGCCTGAGGCGCGGGTCGCCGCGGTGCGCGCCGCGCATGATCTTCGGCACCAGGCCGAGAATCGCCAGGCGGCCCAGGCCTTCGACGATCAGCACATCGAGCTCGCCGTCATCGGCGAGCGCGTCGGGGCAGACATGGAAGCTACCCCCGAAGGCGCGCCCATTCATCACCGCAGTCATGGCGGTGGTCTGGGCGAAAGGTTCGCCGCCGTCCAGCTGCAACCGCACTTGCAGCTTCGGGTAGCGCAGCAGCGTGAGGGCGAGTGCGCCCAGGTAGGCGCCGAGTCCGGTCAGGAACGCGGGTACCTTGCCGACGTTGCGCGAACCATGCGCCCCGAAGCCGATGTCCATGCCGTTGGAGAAGTAGCGCACCACGCCGGCGACGCGGATGCGGCCCGCGTCCATCGGCCGCGCCGTGCGCCGGGCGATGCGCTCTACCGGATCGCCCGGCGGCAGCATCTTGGCGAAGTCGTCGCCGCTGCCCAGCGGCAGCACGCCCAACGCCGCGCCGGTGCCCGCACGCAGCAGGCCGTTGGCCACCTCGTGCACCGTGCCGTCGCCCCCGGCGGCGATCACCGCTTCGTATTCGAACGCAGCGCGCTCGGCGATGTCCACGGCTTCGCCGGTTGTTCGCGTTTGCACCACTTCGACGGTCAGCCCGGC
>JAABQT010000262.1 GCA_011391295.1 Betaproteobacteria bacterium | reverse complement strand
GCCACTCGCGGCGCGCGCGACCGCGCCCGGCGGGCGGGTTGACGATGACCAGCAGTCTGTTCAAGCGCCCTTGATGACGCCGCGGGACCGAAGCTGCGCGATCTCGCCCTCGGGGTAGCCGAGGCCGCGCAGGATCTGCGCACTGTGCTCGCCGTGCGCCGGCGGATCGAAGCGCGGGCGGCCCGGCTCCGCTTTGAACCGGATCGGCACGCCGAGGTGGTCCCAGCCGCGCTCGTCC
>JAABQT010000261.1 GCA_011391295.1 Betaproteobacteria bacterium | reverse complement strand
CCGAATACCTGGAGAGATTGTTGAACTTGCAGGGGAGGCATCAAGATTCTGTCATCTGAAGCAACAGCACCCACCACATCCGCACCCGTGGTGAGGTGCACGGGCCCGGGCCGCTCGGCCATCGCCACGCGCAGCGCCTTGCGCATCACCGTGGCCACCGTGTCGGGGCGTATCGAGGCCGTCCACTTGCTCACCGGCGAGAACAGGCGGTTGTGATCGAGCACCTGGTGCGTGAACGTGGATTCGCGCTTGCCTTCGATCTGGCCGGAAATGGCGATCATCGGCACGCGATCGAGCCAGGCGTTCGCCACGGCGTTGACCAGGTTCGACGAGCCCGGCCCGAGCGTGGACATGCACACACCCGGCCGCCCGGTGAGAAAGCCGTAGGCCTGCGCCATCAGGCCGGCGGTGCCTTCGCGCCGGCCGAGCACGAACTGCAGGCCCGCGCGGCGCGCGGCTTCCATGAACTCGATGTTGGGATCGCCCGGATAGCCGAAGACGTGGCCGATGCCGGCCGCCTTCAGGTACCGCACCATCACTTCCGAGACGTTCACGCGCCCCGCTTCCTCAGAATTCGACCTTTTCGCCCGGCTTGAGCAGCAAGACCTTGGTGGAGGTCTGGCCCAGCGCCTCCACCAGCTCCTCCGGCGGCGTCTTCTTTGCGCCCGGCATCACCCGATAATGCATGGGAATCGCGAACTTGGGCTTGATCAGCTCGCGCAGCGCGTAGGCCGCATCGGCCGCATCCATCGTGAATCGCCCCCCGATCGGCATCATGACGACGTCGGGCTTGTAGTGCTCCGCGATCCATTTCATGTCGCCGAACAGGCCCGTGTCACCCATGTGCCAGATCTTGAAGCCATTCTCCATCTGGATGATATAGCCCATCGGCTCGCCGCCGGGGTGAGTCTCGTCCTTGCCGCTGGCGGGATTGCGCCACACATAGATGGACGAGTGCTCGGCGCGCACCGCGGTGAAGTGGATGCCCGGCACCGGCGAGAGGCGCCCGCTCTTGTTGAAGCGCGGCAGCTGCTCCGCGGGCAGCACCCCCAGCGTGGTGAGCGCGTTGTTCAGGTCGCCCGGCGCATGCAGCGGAATTTTGTTCAGCTTCGCCAGCGCCGGCGCGTCCGTGATGTGGTCCCAGTGCCCGTGCGTCACGAGCAGCACGTCCACCTTGCCCAGCGCCTCGAGGTTCTTGTACTGCGGCGGCGTCGTGGGCATCACCGTGAGCGCCGGGTCGATGACGATCACCTTGCCCCCCGGCGACACGATGCGGAATGCGGCATGGCCGAGCCACAGCACCTCGGTCTTCTGGGCCTGCGCGGATGCGGACGCAAGCGCGGCGAGCGCGCACGCCAGGATGGTGATGGCTTTCATGGTCCCTCCCCCTCGAATGGGCCGATCGCCCGTTGGAACTCTACGCATCGGCCCGGGCGGCTTCCAATAGAATTGCGGCGGTCCCCGATACCGAAACTTGCATCGCACCGTGCCGACCGCCACCCGCATCCTCCCCGACTGGTACCTGCGCTCGCGGCTCAAGATGCGCCAGGTGCTGCTGCTGGTGGCGCTCGACGAGCAGCGCAACGTGCACCGCGCCGCCGCCAGCCTGCGCATGACCCAGCCCGCGGCAACGCGCCTGCTGGGCGGGCTGGAGCGCATGCTCGGCCTGCGCCTGTTCGAGCGCGGCCCGCGCGGGCTTGTGCCGAATGCGTACGGCGAGAGCCTGATCCGCCACGCGCGCGCGATGCTCGCCACGCTCGACCACGCGCGCGACGAAATGAACTCGCTGGCCGAAGGGGCGTCCGGCCGCATCGCGATCGGCGCGCTGCTGGTGGCGGCCCCGGTGCTGGTGCCCCTTGCGCTCGCGCGCTTCAAGCAACGCCATCCGAATCACACCGTGCTGGTGCACGAAGGCAGCGCGACTGCCCTGCTGCCAGCGCTGCGCCGCGGCGAGCTCGATCTGGTCGTCGGCCGCGTCTCCACCGACGTGCCGGCCGAGGGACTCGATTTCGAGGCGTTCTACAGCGAGCCGATGCAGGTGGTAGCGCGCGTTGGGCATCCGCTTGCGCGGCGGCGCTCGCTCAAGCTGCGCGACCTCGCAGGGCAGATGTGGATCGTTCCCGCGCCCGACGCCCCCTACCGGCGCCGGCTCGATGCGGCGTTCAGGCAGGCGGGCGTGACGCCGCCGTCGCGGCTCGTCGAATCGGTTTCCATCGCGGTGAACAAGATGCTGGTGCAGAAGACCGACATGCTCGGCGTGATGCCACGCGACGTGGCGCGCGAGTACGCCGCCCTGGGACTGCTGCGCGTCCTGCGCGTGAAGCTGCCGCCACCTTCGGGACCGGTCGGCGTGATTACGGCCATCGGGCGCCCGTTGCCGCCGGCTGCGGCTGACCTGGTGCAGGCGCTGCGCGAGGTGGCGCGCGCGGCGCGTGGCCGCGCTTGATACCCTGTTCGGCATCGCGGCGCCCGCAAAATTCATTGGAGCCGCGGGCGGCGCTGGCCTACAGTGACGCTCCATCGGAGGATCTGCCATGCCGCGCGGTGTCGTCGACCTTGAAGGACTGAAGAGCCCGGCTGCACAAGCGCTGCGGAGCATGGCGCCGCCCGCCGGGCTGCCGTTCAACGTGTGCAAGCTCGGCCACGTGGTGCTCAAGGTGAAGGACCTGCAGCGCTCGGTGGCTTTCTACACCGGCGTGCTCGGCTTTCGTGTGTCGGATGTCTACCCGGACACGATGATGAAGGGTGGCATGGTGTTCCTGCGCTGCAATACCGACCACCATTGCCTCGCGCTGGTGGGCGGCGCGAAGGACGATGCCTCGGCGCGCGAGCTGCACCATCTCGCCTTCGAGGTCGCGACGCTGGAGGAAGTCGTGCGCGCGCGCGAACACCTGCGCAAGCACGACGTGAAGATCGACTTCGATGGCCGGCGCCGCGCAGGCTGCCAGATGGCGGTCGAGTTCCGCGACCCGGACAACCATTTCCTCGAGATCTTCTGGGGGCTCGACCAGGTCGGCAGCGACGGCCGCGTGCGCCCGCCCGAGGAATGGGCCGAGGAGCACTCGCTGGAAGACGCGATCGCCAATGCGCCGTCCGGGCAGGACACCACGCTG
>JAABQT010000260.1 GCA_011391295.1 Betaproteobacteria bacterium | reverse complement strand
TCGAAGCCCTCGGTCAGACTTGTCCGCTTCGAGCGCGGGCTTCGCCCGCGCTTCCCGTCTGTGGGGGGAGGTTCGGCAGGGGGGCGCAGCCCCCCTGCGAGATCAAACCGCCGGCCGCAGATGCGCCCAGGGCACGATCTCCTCGAACGCGGCCGAGGCCCGCAGCACGGTGGCGTCCTCGAAGCGCCGGCCCAGGATCTGCAGCCCGATGGGCAGCTTGTCGCTCGTGAACCCGCAGGGCACCGAGGCGCCCGGATGGCCGGTCATGTTGAACGGATACGTGAACGGGATCCAGTCGTAGATCCCGGTCGGCGTGCCCGCGATCTCGCTGGGGCCGTCGAGGCCGACCTTGAAGGCGGCGCACGCGATGGTCGGCGTCAGCAGCAGGTCGTAGCGCTCGAAGAGCCGGCGCGGGTGCTCTTCCCAGGCGAGCCGGTCGAACCAGGCCTGGACGAACTGGGTGGGGCTCCAGCCCCGCGTCTCGTCGGCGATCGCGACCAGACCCGCATCGATGTCGTCGCGCCGCTCGCGCAGCGCGGGACCGAGGCGGGCGGCGATGCCGCCCAGGAACATGGTCCGCCACGCCGCCTGCGGGCTCGGCCACTTCGGCGCGATCTCCTCCACGCGGCAGCCCAGCTCGCGGAACCGTCGCGCGGCGCGCTCACCGGCCGCCTTCACCTCGGGGTCCACCGCCTTGGCGAAGCCCAGATCGGCGGTCCACGCCACCCGCACGCCCTTCACGCCGCCCTTGAGCGCCTTGACGTAGTCCACCCGCGGGCCCGGAAGCGAGAAGGGATCGCGGGCGTCGGGCCCCGCGGCCGCGTTCAGCATCAGCGCGGCGTCCGCCACCGTGCGGGTCATCGGGCCGATGTGCGAGAGGCCCCACGCGGCGCTGAACGGATAGATCGGCACGAGGCCGAACGTGGGCTTGATACCGTAGATGCCGGCCAGCGAGGCCGGGATGCGGATCGAGCCGCCGCCGTCGGTGCCGATGGCGAGCGGGCCCATCCCCGCGGCCACCGCCGCGCTGGCGCCGCCGCTCGAGCCGCCCGGCGTGCGGTCGAGGTTCCACGGGTTGCGCGTGATGCCGAAGAGCAGGTTATGCGTCGCGCCGATCCAGCCCATCATCGGCGTGTTGGTCTTGCCGAGCTGGATGGCGCCCGCGGCCCGCATGCGCTCCACCATCGGCGCGTCCTCGGCCGGCACGTTGTCGGCGAAGAGCCGCGTGCCGAACGTGGTGCGGATGCCCTTGGTGATCACGAGGTCCTTGGTGGAGAACGGGACCCCGTGGAGCGGACCGAGCGTGGCCCCCTTCTTCATCACCGCGCGCTCCGCCGCGCGCGCGTCCTTGAGCGCCTGGTCCGCGGTCAGCGTGACGAAGGCGTTGAGGCGCGGGTTGAGGCGCTCGATGCGGGCGAGCACCGCCTTCATCACCTCGACCGGGGAGAGCTTGCGGCGCTTGATGGCCGGGGCCATCTCGGACGCGGGAAGCCAGCAGAGATCGTCGGACGTCGCCATTGCACCACCCCTCACTTTCTCGACTGCTCGCCTTGCCGGCGGCTGCAGCTCGCCCTGCGGCCCTCTCCGCGGAGGGGAGAGGGTAGTTGTTGGGTTAGCAGGTTGCTGACAAAGTGGATGGCATCGCGGTTTTCTGGCTCCACTCGGCGCGAAGTGCCGTAGGCTGCGAGCAAGGAGGAGCCAGCCGATGATGGGACACGCCGATCCACAGCGGACGCTGTTCTACCAGCTCTCGCTGGAAACCTTCGTCCCACCGGAGCATCCCCTGCGCGCCATTCGGCCGGTCATTGAGGATGCGGCGATCCGACGCGCCTGCCGGGACCTGTACTCGCCCATCGGCCGGCCGTCGATCCCGCCCGAGCAGGTGTTCCTGGCGCTGGTGGGCGGCTACCTGCTCGGGATTACCAGCGAGCGCAAGCTGGTCATGGAGCTGCAGTGCAACATGGCCCTGCGGTGGTTCGTCGGGCTCAATCTCGACCAGGACGCGTGGGATGCCTCGACGTTCAGTCAGAACCGGCGCCGGCGTTTCGACGAGTCGGGCCTTCTGGAACAGCTGTTCGACGACACGATCAAGCGGGCGATGGCCGCGGGGCTGGTGAGCCGGCACGTCAGCGTCGACGGGACGCTGGTGCGGGCCAATGCGAGCTTCAAGAGCTTCGTGCCGATCGAGGTGGCGCTCGATCCCGCCGAGTACAAGCGGCGGCTGCGGGCGCAGGACAAGGCGGTTGAGGACGGACCGCCGGACGCGGGCAATCGGCCGGTGGATTTCCGCGGAGAGAAGCGGGGCAATGCGACTCATCGGTCGCGCACCGACCTGGACTGCCGGTTCGTCTCGAAGGGGACGTCGGGGACCGGCGCCTACCCCGGCTACACCGTCAATGCGGTGATGGAGAACCGCCACCGGCTGTTGCTCGGCCTCGGGGTGGAGATCTTCCAGAGCAGCACGGCGGAGAAGGCGGGATGTCTGACCTTGCTGGACCGGGCGAAACGCCGGCTGCGCTTTACTCCCACCACGCTCGGCGCCGACAAGGGGTTCTTCCACGAGGACTTCCTCGAGGTGTTGTTCGCGCGGGGCATCGAGCCACATATCGCGACAGAGGCCCGGGGCAGCGCCGCCGCCCATGCGCGGGTGCGGATGCGGCAGCGCGGCCGCGGCTACCAGTTGTCGCAACGGTGCCGGAAGCTGATTGAGGAGCTCTTTGGCGAGGCCAAGGACTGGCACGGCTTGCGGCGCTTCCGCCGGCGCCGGCTGTCTCGCGTCCGCCAAGAGACGCTGCTGATCGGCTGGGTCTTGAATCTCAAGCGGCTGGCGAAGCTGCTGGTCCCCGAGGCCCACCCGGCATGAGCGAGGGGCCGAGCATGAGCGACCCGACCGATCGGGAAGCCTCAGAGCACCGCGAGACAGGAACCCGGACTTGACCCCACCCGTGTTGCTCGAAAAAGGACCTCTGTTCATGTCTTTGTCAGCAGCCTGTTAGTCCAAACGCTGTCAAGGACGTCCTCCTGCATCTCGGGGGCAAGAGCGATCATCCAAAGGGGTCAAAGGAGACCGCTCATGAGCGAAGGCGAAGGCGCCCTGCACGTCACGACGGATACGCTT
>JAABQT010000259.1 GCA_011391295.1 Betaproteobacteria bacterium | reverse complement strand
GGAGCGTCGCCCGACTATGCCAGCGAGCCCCAGCAAGTCGTCTGCACCCTGATCGCCGCCCTGCTCGACACCTGGCCGGAGCCGCAGAACCCGACCAGCCTGGCCGGGCGCACCGGCTACAGCCGCGACCAGGTCTATCGGGGGCTCAAGAACCTGGCCCTGCAGCGCATGGCCGACGAGTCCGCCGCCGGCTGGCTGATCGGCCCCGTCCTGACCGCGGCGCCCGAGCGCATCCGCCAACGCGCCGCCCTGATGCTCAACACCTACCTCGGAAGCCCAACATGAGCGAGCCCGCCGCCCGGTACGACATCACCAACCACGCCGACGCCCCGGAGCCCGACCTTGCCGCCTATCAGGCCGGCGTGGTCGAGCTGATGGAGGCGCCCTTTCCTGGCGCTGGCACCCAGCTCCCGGGCACGGATCTCGCGCCCGTCGAAGCCCTGACGGGCGACATCATCACCCGCGAGGCCCAGCTCGCGATGCTGGAGCGCCAGGCGTTCGACTGCCGCAACCAATACCTGCGCTCGCGCTTCGATCTGGGCATGGTGCTCATGGAGCACCGTCGCCTGTGCGACGCGAAGACGGAAGGAGAAGGCCGCCGCTACGCCGGCCGCTTCGACCGCCTGGTCGCCGAGCTGGGCATGTCTTCAAGCAGCGCTTACGAGCACATCGCCGTCGCGCAGACGGTGCAGCAGTTTCCCGCCCTCAAGGACCTCGCCGAGGGGCAGTTCAAGAAGCTGGTCGCCATCTCCGAGGGCATCGACGCGGAGCAGATCGCCCAGATCGCCTCCGGCAACGGCCCGATCACCCTGGACGAGATCGATCAGCTCAGCGTGCGCAAACTGAAAGCGAGGGTCCGCGAGCTGACCGAGGACAAGGACAAGCTGGTGAAGCGCGCCACTGCCGCCTTGACCGCGGAGCGCGACGCCTTGGTCAAGGAGCGCGACAAGCTGGCGGCGCTTACCGGCGACAGCCTGGACAGCCTTCGCGACGCGGTCTATCAGCTCGACCGCGAGATCGACGCGGCGGTGAAGACCCTCAACGGCATCTATCGCCAGCTCGACGCGCTGGGCGATGTCCCGGCCGCGGAAGACAAGTACGCGCGCAAGATCCTCGACCAGATCGATGCGCGGGTGCGCCTACTGGCCAAGAACGGCCCTGACCTGTGGCAAGTCTGGTTTGATCGGCGTCTGCTCGATTACGGTCACGACGGCATCTAGGCCGGGCCCGCCATGGTCTCGCGCGCCCAACTGGAGGCCCTGTCGGCGGAGCTTTGCGCCGCCGGGCATGGCGAGCGCACCGCCATTGTGTCCCGTTGGGCGACGTTGACGGGGCTGTCGGCCGCCACGCTGTACCGGCGCGTCGGGACCTTGAACGACGACCGCCAGCGCCGCCCGCGCGAGGCCGAGCACCCGGAATATCGCGATTGGGCGAAGGTGCTCATGGAGCTGTCGGCGCGCGCGCCGAGCGGATCGATTCCGCTCCATCTGTGCCTGCAGGCGGCGCTGGCCGGTGATGTCGAGACCGGCGAAATGCTGCTCCCGCCCGAGGCCGGCCGGGTGCCGCTGTCGACCTACCAGAAGATCATCAAGAACGAGCTGAAGGGCCGCGAGAAGCATCGGCGCAACCGTCGCATGCACGCCGACCGCCCGAATCAGGCGTGGCAGATCGATGCCACGACCAGCAAGTTTCTGATCGTCGAGCGCGAGCTCGACGACGGCGATTTCGTGCTGCGCCTGCACCGCTCTCCGATGCCGTCCAGCGGCTACAAGAACAAGCCGCTCGCCGCCCACCGGCTGCGCCTGCTGTATTACGGCATTTGGGACATGCACAGCGGCTATCGCTGGTGCCGGCCCCAGGTGGCGCGGGGCGAGTCGAGCCTGGACGCGATGGCGGCGCTGTGCGACGTGATGGTCAAGCGCGAGGATCCGCGCGACCCGCTGCACGGCGTGCCTGAAGACCTGTGGTCCGATCAGGGCGTACTGACCAAGCATGCCGCGACCAAGGATCTGCTGGATCGCTTAGGGGTCAACGTGGTCGTCGGCGAGGCGTACAGCAAGGAGCGCATGGGCGGCATCGAGACCGGCTGGCGGCGGCTGTGGGAGTCGTTCGAGGGCTCGCTGTTCCTGATCGCTCCGGCCACCGGGCGATGGACCATCCTGCTGTCGCAGATCGAGGCCCGCTTGCGCGAGTACCTGGCCGACCTCAACGGCATGCCGGAGCGCCGCGGGCAGACCATCAGCCGCCGCGATGCGTGGATCCGCGGCATCAACCAGGCCGGCGGCGCGAAGCTGTGCCCGGACCGCCCCATCGAGACCATTGCGCGCGAAGTGCGCCGCTGGGTCGACGGCTCCGGGGTGATCCGCTGGGATAACGTCGAGTACGAGGTCCCGGACCTGCACCGCTGTTGGGTGATCGCCCGCCGGGCTCTGGACGGCAGCAACCGCGTCATCGTCGAAGACGAGCGCACCGGCAAGCGCTACGACTGCACCCGCTGGGAGCCGCTGCCCTATGGCGAGCAGCTGCGCTCGCCCCAGATCCCCATCGACCAGGCGCGCAAGGCCGCGAGCGCGAGCACCTACCGCCTGGCGGACCCCTACGCCCCGGCAGAACCCGCGGGCGCGGAATCGCCGGCCCTGGCCGCGCCCAACGTGGTTACCGGCCGTTTCGGCGCGCGCAGCCAGCCGGCGGCGGACCTGCCGGATCCGCTCGAAGCCGACCGCTTTGCCACCCTGTCCGCCACCTGGGAACAGTTCACCGCCTGGGTGGGCCCC
Source organism: Betaproteobacteria bacterium (assembly GCA_011391295.1). Classification (GTDB taxonomy): domain Bacteria; phylum Pseudomonadota; class Gammaproteobacteria; order Burkholderiales; family SG8-39; genus JAABQT01. Next base: position 349 of record JAABQT010000259.1, on the reverse strand, counting down.
GTGGTGGCCTCCGTGCTGACCCCCGACCACCGCGCCCTGATCGAGCAGCAGCTCATCGGCCAGGGCCTGCGCAAGGACGCCGTCCGCGAGCTGGCCGCCACCATCACCACCGCCATTGGAGCCTCCCGATGAACCGCACCCTCACCCGGCGAGCCATGGGCTTGCCGTCCGACCCCTGGAGCAACCTGCATCTGCCGACCGCCGACGTGCACCGCGTGCGCGACATGGTCTCCGCGGCCATCGAAGACCGCGGCCTGGTGTCCATCGTCGGCGCCACCGGCATGGGCAAGACCCGCGCGTTTCGCTCCGCCTGCCTGGACCGCTCCGGCTTCGACGCCGAGCGTGACCT
>JAABQT010000258.1 GCA_011391295.1 Betaproteobacteria bacterium | reverse complement strand
ATACCGCGCCGCGCGAGGCCTCGCCGGGCCGCAGCGCGCGGCCCGTCATGCGGCACCAGAACCCGGAGCCGCCGCGGCGCCGCATCCATTGCTCGCGCGAGTGCGTCTCGCCGCGGGCCAGCCGCTCGTAGTGCGCCCCGGCCTCGTCGTACTCGTGATCGGTGAAATAGAACTGGCGCGTCGAGACGCCGTCCGCTTCGCCCGGGTCGTAGCCGAACAGTTCCTCGAAGCGCCGGTTGCAGCGCAGGATCCTGCGCTCGCGCGCGAACGAGATGCCGACCACCACGTTGTTGAGCAGCGCTTCCTGCTCGCTGAGCAGGCGCTGCATCTCGTCTCCGGCGCGACGCTGCTCGGTAACGTCCTCGACGATCCACACCGTGCCCTGGCGAGGGTCGGCGGTACTGATCGCCTTGGCGATCACGCGGCAGAGGAAGGTGGAGCCGTCCTTGCGGCGCATCTCCCAGTCGAGGTCGAGCTGCTTGCCGGCGGTGAGCACCGGCACCGCAATGCGTCCGAGCGCCTTGTAGCTCTCGCTCGAGGCGTACACCACTTCGCCCGACTGGCCGATCAGCTCGTCGGGCCGCCAGCCGAACAGGTCGGCGAATTTCGGGTTGCACAGGAAGAACTTGCGATCGCGCGTGAACGCGATGCCGATCGATGCGTTGGCCAGCACCGCCTCGTATTCGAGCTGCGTGAAGCGCGTGCGCCCCGCGTAGCTCGCCGGCGGCTGCTCCAGCCTGTTCTCGGGTGCGCTGCGGTCGTTCATCGCGAGGCCGCCAGCAGGTCGAAGCCGCGCGCGTACCCGCGCAGCCGCCCGATGGCATGCTGGCGCTGCGCCGGGCTCATCGTGCGGTCCAGGTCCACGAGCAGGTCGAAATACTCCGCCACGAACGCGCGGTTGGCCTCGGCGAAGCGCGCCTCGCGCCCGCGGTCCCAGTGCGCAGCCCAGTCGGCGAGGCGCGCGCCCGCTTCGCGCGCGCGCAGCATGGCCAGCAGCTCCGCTTGCTGGCGGCGGCGCTCGCGGTCGCGCAGCTCGCCATTGAGCGGCGCCCGGTCGCTGAACTGCCGGACCCGCTCGCGCTGCGCCTCGTCCAGGTTCCCAAGCCATTCCTCCACGGTCTGCAGCGTGCGCGCCAGGCGCCTGGCTCTGAGCTGCTCGCTCGAGCCTTCCAGGTGCTCGCGGGCAAACCTGCGATTGGACTCGGCGATGCGCCGCTCCAGATACTCGAGCTGCGCAGGCGCCAGGCCATCGAGCAGGTCCGCCGCTTGCGCGCCGGCGCGGCGCAAGCTCTCCCGCGCCTGCGCCCTGATGGAATCGTACCCCCAAAGCAGATCGTCCCGCGAGACGCCGCGCGCGATGCGTGCGCTCGCCTCGTGCGCAAGGCGTGCGTACCGCGGCAGGGCCTGCGCGCGGTGCCAGGCGAGGAAGGCGTCAACGCGGTCGCCGTAGGCTTTTGCCTGGTCGTCCTGCAGGTCGAGGTAGCGCGCCCCCTGCCAGCGCAGCCAGGTGTCGGCGTTGTTGTAAGCGAATTCGAGCGCGCTGCAACCGCCGAGCAACCCGAGCAGCGCAAGCAGGGCGACGCGCCGGATCACCAGTAGTTCTCCACGCTGATGTGTCCGGGCGTGCGTCGGCGGTGCTTGCGCATGCCGCGCGCGATCAGCGCCGCGGTGGCGTCCTTCACCATGGCAGGATTGCCGCACAGCATCACGTGCGCCTCCGCTGCCGAGAGCGCAGCACCGGCTGCCGCCTCCAGCCGGCCGTCCGCGATCGCCGCCGGCACACGCCCGGCAAGCGCGTCGGTAGCCGCCTCGCGGCTGACGAAGCTGACAACGCGCAGGCGCTCGCCGTGCAATTGCGCGAACGCCGCGAGCGCATCGCGGTACACCAGCTCGGTGGCGTAGCGCACCGCGTGCACCAGCACCACGCGCTCGAAGCGCCGCCAGGGCGTCTCGGTGCGCAGGATCGACAGGAAAGGCGCGAGTCCGGTGCCGGTGGCGATCATCCACAGGGTGCGTGCATCCGGCACCTCCGCCATTACCAGGAAACCCGACGGATTCGGCGCAATGTACAGCGCTTCGCCCGGCACGAGCTCGGCAAGGCGCGGCGACAGCGGGCCCTCGGGGACGATCACGCCGTAGAACTCGAGCGTCGGGTCCCCAGGAGCGTTGACGAAGGAGAACGGGCGCGCCACGCGCGCGCCGTCGATGTCGAGCGCGATCCTGACGAATTGCCCGGCCGCGAAGGACAGCGGCGGCGCCGCCACGCGCAGCGAATACAGCGTCGGCGTCCAGTGCCGGTTTTCGATCACGCGCCCCTCGAGCCAGGCGGCCATTTCAGCGCGCCCTCATGGCTGCAGTCGATAGGGCTCGAGCTGCAGGTCCTCGAGCTGCGCGCCGAGCATGACGATCGCGCCGCGGCGCCGGTTGTCGCCGGTGTCGGAGAACTCGAAGCCGTAGCTGCGCCGCAGCCGCAGCCGCCCCTGGTGGTCGCGCGCCAGCGCGAGCCGGTTGAAGAACACGGTCTCATCGAGCAGTTGCAGGCCGTAGCGCGTGCAGGCGGCGCGCCCCGCGGCCACCGCGCGCTCGCGCGCGCGCAGGCTGTCGATCCAGAACGCGAGGCTGGCGAACACGAGTGCGATGGCGACGGTCTCCCACATCTTCGCTGTTGATCCTCGCTATTGACCGCGGCCCGGGCCGGAAGTGCCCGCGGCTGCGCAAGGCTCAGGCTGGCGCAGCGGGCGCCGGCCTGGTGCGGCGCCGTTGCCAGGCCTCGGTCGCCGCGCCGAGGATGCCCTTGGGCATGAAGATGATGAACAGCACCAGCATCAAACCGTACAGCGTGCTGTCCAGGCCGTGGATGTCGTGGCCGAGCGCGAGCCGCAGGCCCTCCGCGAGCAGCAGCGTGAAAGCGGCGCCGACCGTCGGCCCGAGGCGCACGAACATGCCGCCGGCGATCGCGCCGAACACCATCTGCAGGCTGATGCCGATGCCCGAGACGGTCTCCGGGTTCACGTAGAGCTGGTACTGCGCGTACAGCACGCCGCCCAGGCAGGTCATCAGCGCGGAGATCAGGGTGACGCCGAGCTTGAGCCGGGTGATGTCCATGCCCACCGAGGCCGCGGCCTC
>JAABQT010000025.1 GCA_011391295.1 Betaproteobacteria bacterium | reverse complement strand
ATCAAAGTGTTGATTACACATCGAAGAGATTGGACAGCGCTGCGCCCGGGTCCTCGGCGCGCATGAAGGCCTCCCCGACCAGGAAGGCCTGGATCCCCTCCCGCCATAGCCGCTGCACGTCCTCCGCGCACATGATTCCGCTCTCGGTGATCAAGATGCGTGGCGCCGCCACGCGTGCACGTAATTCAAGCGTCGTTTCGAGCCGCGTCTCGAAGCTGCGCAGGTTGCGGTTGTTGATGCCGATGAGCGGCGTGCGCAAGCGCAGCGCAGCCTCCAGTTCCGTACCGTCGTGCGCCTCGGCCAGTACCGCCATGCCGAGACCCAGCGCGATGCCCTCCAGCTCTTGCATCTGCGCAGGCAAAAGCGCCGCGGCGATCAGCAGGATGCAATCCGCGCCCATCACGCGCGCCTCGAACACCTGGTACGCCTCGAGCATGAAATCCTTGCGCAGCACCGGCAGCGCGCAGGCGGCGCGCGCCTCGGCGAGATGCGCCGGTTCGCCCTGGAAGAATTGCCGGTCCGTCAGCACCGACAGGCAAGTCGCGCCGCCCCGCTCATAACTGCGCGCGATGGCGGCCGGATCGAATTGCGCGCGCAGCAGGCCCTGCGACGGGCTGGCGCGTTTCACCTCGGCGATCACCGCCGGCCGGCCCGCGGCGATCCTCGCGCGCAGCGCGCCGACGAAATCGCGCGGCGCCGGCGCCGAGCGCGCCCGCTGCTCCATCTCCCCGAGCGGCAGCGCAGCGCGCGCGGCCCGCACCTCTTCGCGCTTGGTATCCAGGATGCGAGCCAGAATATCGGACACTTCAGAGATTCCTGAACTGCTCGAGGCTCAGGCCCGCCTGTTTCAGGAAGGTCTGGCGGCCGTCCGGATGCCGCAACACCTTGTGCGATCCGCTCTGCCTGACTTCCTCAAATCCCCCGCGCCGCAGATTGGCGAGAACCTCACGCGCCGAGCAGGGCATCGTCGATCTCGATCTGCGCGAAGTAACTGTCGGCCTCGCGTGGAACGGGTTCGCCGCGTGCGCGCTTCTCCTCGACCCAGAGGCGGATCAAATCCTCCGCCGCCGCCTTGGCCCCCTCGATGCCCTCGCCGTGGGTGGTGAGGTCAAGTGCCGGCACGTGGGCGTAGTAGTACCCCGGCGGAAAGCCCGCCTCGCGCACCGGCTCGATGAGGAGCGAATAACGCACGGCCGGATTGTAGCAGCGACCGGCGTCAGCTATTCGCGCTCATTTTCCTTTCGCGCGGCGCGCTTTCTCGCGAGGATGCGCTCGAGCGCGTGAACGAGCGCGGAATCCGGAAACAGCGCCTCTAGGGCCGGGACGAGGCTGGGGGCAGGGTTTTCGTCGAACAGAAACTTCCAGCGTCTGCCGCAAGCAGGCCGTGCTCGCAGTCAGCCGCGTACTCCAGGCATGCCCGGATGTCCTCTGCCGTGAGGTAAGGCAAGTCCCGCAGAATCTGCTCCTGCGACATGCCGGAGGCCAGATAGCCGAGCACATCGTAGACAGTCACGCGCAAGCCGCGGATGCAAGGCCTGCCGCCTCTCTTTGCTGCCTCAAGGGTGATGACTTTCCGATAGCTCACGGCGGCAGGCATGCCAGCGAGCTACCCGGGGGCGCCGGAATCGCCGCCGCCTGCACCGCTATCCGCGACACGGGATAGAAGGCGCACGATCTGGCGTTCCAGTTCCGGAATATCACGCTTCACGGTTCTCCAGATGATCCCCAGGTCCACCGAAAAATAGCCGTGGGAGACCCGGTTGCGCATCACGTTAGATGTCTCCCCAAGGCACATCGGGGTGTCGAGCGGAGAAGTCAGGATGGGTGCGTTCGATGTTGCGGGCCGCTTCGCCGATCACTTCGATGTTGCGAATTACCGCATCCTGGACCAGTTCGTCCTTCAGAAAAGCCGCTTCGTCCATGCCGCCGGCATAGCGGCCGATCCGCCGGATCGCCTGCAGTATGTGGCCGAGGTAGTCGGGTACGCGTAGATCGCCGCCCATCAGCAAAACCCGCGTCCGCGTCGATTCATACGGGTACCGCCTCCGAAAGTATCCGTTCCCGGGACTTCTCCGGCAATGCCTTCGGCGTAAGTACATCGACGGTCACCCCGAGAAGCCTTTGCAGCCGATTCTGAATCCGCGCGATATCCAGCAAAGACGTATCCGGCGTGGGATCGACCAGCAGATCGAGATCGCTGCTCTCGGTGTCCTCGCCGCGCAGAACGGATCCGAACACCCGGGGATTGAGAGTGCCATTCTGCGCGACGATGCGGCGGATGTCGTCCCGGTAAAAGCGGAGCGCTTCGGAAGGTCTCATTGAAGGCCTCGATCCCGTCAAATACGTCCGGAATGTTTCAGCGCGATTCTACCCTTTCCTCCTCGATCCTTCGCCTTCGTCATCCCTTCGCGCCCCGCGTGAACGCAACGTACTCATCGAGCTTTTGCCGCGCTTCGCCCTTGGCGATGGCGCGCCGCGCACGGTCGATGCCGGCCTGCAGCGACTCGGCAACGCCCGCCACGTAGATCGCGGCGCCGGCGTTGAGCAGCACGATGTTGAGCGCCGGGCCGGGCTGGTTCTCCAGCACCGCGAGAATCATCTGCCGGGACTCCTCCACCGTATTTACCTGGATCGCGCGCCGGTCGTAGAGCTCGATGCCGAACTGCTGCGGATGCAGGGTGTACTCGGTGATCTCGCCGTTCACCAGCTCGCCGACCAGGGTTTCGCCGGAAATCGAGATCTCGTCCAGCCCTTCGAGCCCGTGGACGATCATCACGTGCTTTGAGCCCAGGCGCTGCAGCGCGCGCACCTGGATGCCGACGAGGTCGATATGGAATACCCCCATCACCTGGTTCACCGCCCCCGCCGGGTTGGTGAGCGGGCCGAGGATATTGAACAGGGTGCGCACGCCCAGTTCCTTTCGTACCGGCGCGGCGTACTTCATCGCCGCGTGGTGCAGGGGCGCGAACATGAAGCCCAGGCCGAGCTTGTCGATCGCCTGCCCGGTCTGCTCCGGGCTCAGCGCGATATTGGCGCCCAGCGCCTCGAGCACCTCAGCGCTGCCCGAGGACGAGGAGACCGAGCGCCCCATGTGCTTGGCGACGCGCGCGCCCGCCGCCGCCGCGACGAAGGCGCTCGCGGTGGACACATTGAAGGTATGAGCCGCGTCGCCGCCGGTGCCGCAGGTATCGACCAGGTGACGCGCGTCGGCCACCTTCACGTGCGTGGCGAACTCGCGCATCACCTGCGCGGCCGCGGCGATCTCCCCGATGGTCTCCTTCTTCACGCGCAGGCCGACGATGAACCCGGCGATCTGCGCCGGCGTCAGCTCGCCGCGCATGATCTGGCGCATGATGTGCAGCATCTCGTCGTGGAACACCTCGCGGTGCTCGACCGTCCTCTGGATCGCCTCCGCGACCGTGATCTGTTTCATTGCGTTCTCCCCTTGAGGAAATTCTCCAGCAGCTTGTGGCCGTGCTCCGTCAGCAGGGCCTCCGGATGAAACTGCACCCCTTCCACGGCCAACTCGCGGTGGCGCAGGCCCATGATCTCGCCATCCTCCGACTGCGCGGTGACTTCGAGCGCTGCCGGCAGCGTGGCGCGCTCCACGGCGAGCGAGTGGTAGCGCGTGGCGGCGAATTCCTCCGGGAGTCCCTCGAACACCCCTTGCCCGTCGTGTCGGATGCGCGACACCTTGCCATGCATGATCCTTTGCGCGCGTACCACCTTGCCGCCGAACGCCTGGCCGATCGCCTGGTGGCCCAGGCACACCCCGAGGATCGGCACCTTTCCCGCCAGCCGCGCGATGAGCGCGAGCGAAATTCCCGCCTCGTTCGGCGTGCATGGCCCCGGCGAGATGACGATGCCCGCCGGCCGCATGGCTTCGATCGCCTCCACGCCCACCTCGTCGTTGCGCCGGACCTGGACCTCGGCGCCCAGTTCGCCCAGATACTGCACCAGGTTGTAGGTGAACGAGTCGTAGTTGTCGAGCACCAGGATCATGCTGCCTCCGCCGCGGCAGCGTCGGCGGCCTTCAGGAGCGCGCGCGCCTTGTGCTGCGTTTCCTGCCACTCCGACAGCGGATCGGAATCGGCCACCACGCCGGCGGCGGCCTGCGCGTGGAGCTTTCCGTCCTTGATCACCGCCGTGCGAATGGCGATCGCCACGTCCATGTCGCCGTTGAACCCCAGGTAGCCGACCGCGCCGCTATAGATCCCGCGCTTCATCGGCTCGAGCTCGTCGATGATCTGCATGGCGCGCACCTTGGGCGCACCGGTCACCGTGCCCGCGGGAAAGCTCGCCTTGAACACGTCGAGCGCGTCCACCCCCGGCGCGCAGCGCCCCTCGACGTTGGAGACGATGTGCATGACGTGCGAGTAGCGCTCGACCACCATGGTCTCGGTCACCGTCACGCTGCCCGTGGCGGCGACCCGCCCGACATCGTTGCGCCCCAGGTCGATCAGCATGACGTGCTCGGCGCGCTCCTTGGGGTCCGCCAGCAACTCCTGCGCGATGCGCGCGTCATCCTGCGGCGTCGCGCCGCGCGGGCGCGTGCCCGCGATCGGCCGCAGGGTGATCTTGTCGCCGGCGACCCGCACCATGATTTCGGGGGAGGCCCCGACCACGTGGTGGTCGCCGAAGTCGAAATAGAACATGTAGGGCGAGGGATTGAGGCTGCGCAGCGACCGGTACAAGGTGATCGGCGGCGCACGGAACTCGCGCGTGGTGCGCTGCGACACCTGCACCTGCATGCAGTCTCCGGCATACACGTACTCCTTGCACCGGCCGACCGCTGCGAGAAATTCGGCCTCGGTGAACGAGCAGGTCAGCGCCGCATGCTCGTGCGTCTCGCGCGGCTGCGCGAGCACCAGGCTCTCGGCCAGGGGCGAGGCGAGGCGCGCACGCAGGTGCTCGAGGCGTTCCCGGGCGGCGCGCCAGGCGTCCGGCTGCCGCGGATCGGCATACACCACGAGGTGCAGCTTGCCCAGCACGTTGTCCACCACCGCCAGTTCGTCCGACACCAGCAACAGCATGTCCGGCGTGCCCAGCGCATCGGGCTTGGCGGCCCCCAGCGCCCGCGGCTCCACGTGGCGCACCATCTCGTAGCCGAAATAGCCGGCGAGGCCGCCCGGAAACTTGAGCGTGCCGGGCGCGGGCGCGACGCGGTGGCGCCGCAGGTAGCTGCGCACGAATTCGAACGGATCGCCCTGCGTTTCCTCCAGGCAGACGTGCGCACCGCGCGCATCGCGCAGCAGGCGCCGCACCGTCGTGCCGCGTGCCTCGATGCGCTCCGCGCAGGGCAGGCCGATGAAGGAGTAGCGCCCGAAGCGCTCGCCACCCACCACCGACTCCAGCAGGTAGCTGTAGGGGCCGCCGGCAAGCTTGAGGTACACCGCCAGGGGCGTATCGAGATCCGCGCGCGCTTCCGCCAGTACCGGGATGCGGGTATAGCCTTGTTGCGCGAGCTTCTGGAATTCCAGCTCGTTCATGGAACGGTCTCCGCTGCCTATTGCTCTTGGGAACTGCTGCGCGGCCTTGAGCAAGCGCGCCGCCGGGCCGCACGGGGCGCGAGAGTGATTAGCGGCGCCAGCGGCGCCAGCTGTGCCAGACGGAGGACTCGGTGCGCAGGGTCAGGGTGGTCACGGCGAAGCCGACTATATCACCAGGCGCGCGCGCATGTCGCGGATGGTCGCCGCGTAGTCTTTGGCGCCGAAGATCGCCGACCCGGCGACAAAAGTGTCCGCCCCGGCCCTGGCGATCTCGGCGATGTTGTCGGCTTTCACGCCGCCGTCCACTTCCAGCCAGACCTCGCGCCCGAGCCGGTCGATGCGCTTGCGCACGTCGGCGATCTTGGGCAGCACCGCGCGCATGAACTGCTGCCCGCCGAAGCCGGGATTGACCGACATGAGCAGCACCAGGTCGAGCTTGTCCAGCGTGTGGTCGAGGCACGAAAGGGGCGTGGCGGGGTTCAGGACCAGGCCCGCCTTGCAGCCCTGCTCCTTGATCAGGCTGATGGTGCGGTCAACGTGCTCCGAGGCCTCGGGATGGAAACTGATGATCGCCGCGCCCGCCTTGGCGAACTCGGGGATGATGCGGTCCACCGGCTTCACCATCAGGTGCACGTCGATCGGCAGGCGCACCAGGGGCTTGAGCGCCGCGCATACCAGCGGCCCCACGGTGAGATTGGGGACGTAGTGGTTGTCCATGACGTCGAAGTGCAGCAGGTCCGCGCCCGCCGCCTCCACCGCGCGCACTTCCTCGCCGAGCCTGGCGAAGTCCGCCGACAGAATGCTGGGTGCGATGCGAAAGGCCATGGCGGCGCGAGTTTACAATGCGCCCATGACCCAGGAGAAGCGTTACGACATCGCGGTAAGCACGGCGACCCGGTATCTGGCCGAGCAATCGGACGAGAACGCGGGTCGCTACGTCTTTGCTTACACCATCACCATCCGCAACCCCGGCAACCTCAGCGCGCAGCTGATGAGCCGCCACTGGATCATCACCGATGCCCAGGGACTGGTGCAGGAGGTGCGCGGACTGGGCGTGGTGGGCGCGCAGCCGGTGCTCAAGCCCGGGGAGAGTTTCGAGTACACCAGCGGCACCTCCATCGCCACGCCGGTGGGCACCATGCGCGGCAGCTACCAGATGGTGGCCGCGGACGGCACGCGGTTCGAGGCGCCGATCGCGGAATTCACGCTTTCGGTGCCCCGCGTACTGCATTGAGCACATGTCGCGCCTCTTCCTGCCGAGTCTGGTGTGGTTTCTACTGGCCGCCGGCTGCGTGCAGCTGCCGCCGTCCGCCCCGCCCGCCTGTCCCTGCCCTGCCCCGCCAACGCCCGCGCCCGCCGCGCGCTACGACGCGGTCGATTACGCGTCCCTGCCGGGCTGGAGCGCCGCGCCGCTCGCGGCGAGCGTGCGCGCCTTCGTCAGCGGCTGCACGCGCCCGTCGATCGCCGCGGCCATGCAGGCCGAGTGCGCGGCGGCGAGATCGCTGCCCGCCGGCGACGAGTCTGCCGCCCGCTCCTTCTTCGAGAAGTCATTCGCCGCCTATGCCGTCGTGGCCGCGGACGGCGCCGTCGAGGGCACGGTCACGGGCTACTACGAGCCGGTGCTCGAGGGCCGTCGCAAACGCAGCACGCGCTTCATGCAGCCGGTGTACGGCCTGCCCGAGGATCTGGTGGTGGTCGATCTTGCCGAGCAATACCCGGAGCTGCGCGGCATGCGCCTGCGCGGCAGGCTGAACGGCAGGCGCCTGCAGCCCTATTATTCGCGCGGCGAGATTGCGTCGCGCAACGGCGCGTTTGCCGCGCCGGTAATCGCCTGGGTCGCCGACCCGGTGGAGCTGTTCTTCCTGCAGATCCAGGGTTCGGGCCAGATCCAGCTCGAATCCGGCGAGCGCATCCGGGTCGGATTCGCCGAGCAAAACGGCCACCCCTACCGTTCGCTCGGCCGCCACCTCATCGAGCGCGGCGAACTCAGCCTGGAGCAGGCATCCATGCAGGGCATCAAGGCCTGGGCGGCCGCCAATCCCGCGCGTTTCCAGGAGGCGCTGAATCACAATGCGAGTTACGTGTTCTTCCGCGAGCTGCCCGCCGGCGGCGGGCCGATCGGCGCGCTGGGCACGCCGCTCGACGCGGGTTACAGCATCGCGGTGGATCCGCGCTACATCCCGCTCGGCGCGCCGGTATTCCTCGCCACCACCTACCCGCTCTCGCCGCAACCGCTGGAGCGCCTGGTGATGGCGCAGGACACCGGGGGGGCGATCCGCGGCGCGGTACGCGCGGATTTCTTCTGGGGCTCCGGGGCGCAGGCCGGGACCCTGGCCGGACGCATGCGCCAGCCCGCGCGCATCTGGGTGCTGTGGCCGCACGGCGCTCCCCTGCCGCGGCCGCTGCCCTGAGGCGCTATTTGGACTTGGCCGAGCGCATGGCCTGATCGAGCCTGGCACGCAGGTCCTGCGCGCGCAACCCGCCGCGCACGCGCTCCCCGTCGGCCAAGAACAGCGTCGGCGTCGAATTCACGCGCATCGACCTGCCCAGCGCGAGCACGCGCTCGATCGGCGTGTCGCAGTTCACGGGCTGCGCCGGGGGCTGCGCCATCGGGCGCGCGGCGAGCGCCAGCCAGGCCGCCGCCCGGTCGGGCGAGCACCACACTGCCCTGGAGTGGTCCGCGAGTTCCGGCCGGATCACGGGATACATGAAGTAGTAGATCGTGATGTCATCGACCTGCGCCAGCGATTGCTCGAACTGGCGGCACGCCGGGCAGTAGGGGTCCGAGAATATCGCCAGCACGCGCTTGCCATTGCCGCGCTGCACTTTCACCGCCAGGTCCAGGGGCAGGGTGTCGAAGCTGATCGCCGAGAGCTTGTTGAGCCGCTCCTCGGTCAGGTTCTGCCGGTTGCGCGTGTCGAAGATGGTGCCATCGAAGATATAGTTGGCCTCGGCGTCGGTGTAGACGATCTGCGGGCCTTCGCGCGACTGGTACTGCACCTCGAATATCCCGGGCATCTGCGCCGGCTTTACGCCATCGACGCGCGCGCCCCCGAGCGCGGACTCGACCACGCGGCGGATTCTTGCCTCGTCGGCATGCGCGCTCGCCACGGCCAGCAACAACGCCGCCAATGCCACCAGACTCTTGGTCATGCCATCGCCTGCCGGATAAGAAGGTTCTTTATGACCGGGAGCCGGTCCGCCAAGTTCAATCCCGTATTGCGCAACCGCGCCAGCGGAGCGCCGGCGGCCCCGAACAGCCGGACCATGCCGTGCACCGTCGCGTCCATCGCCCGGATCTCCCGCGCCCGCGCGCGCTCGTAGCGCCGCAGCAGGCCAAGGTCCCCGGGATCGCGCTGCGGCTCGCGGCCGACCAGCACCGCCGCCAGCGCGCGCGCATCCTGCAATCCCAGATTGGCGCCCTGGCCGGCGAGCGGATGGATCACGTGCGCCGCGTCGCCCAACAGCGCCACGCGCGGCGCCACCATGCGCTGCGCCGACAAGCGGCGCAGCGGGAACGCGCGCGGCGCGCTCACCGGGCCGAGTTCTCCCAGCGCGCCCCCGCTTGCGGCGGCGACTTCGCTGCACAAGGCGGCCGCATCGAGCGCGAGCAGCCGCGCCGCCTGCGCCTCGCCGGTCGACCACACCATCGATACCTGATCGCCCGGCAGCGGCAGCAGCGCCAGCACCGGCCCGCCCTGGAACCATTGGAACGCCGTGTTGCGGTGCGCGCGCGCGCAGGCGAAATTCGCCACCACCGCGCTCTGCGCGTAGGGCGTGTCGGTCGCCGCGATGCCGGCCCGCTCGCGCACCAGCGAGCGGGCGCCGTCGGCCCCGATCACCAGGCTCGCGGCCAGCTCGCGCCCGTCCGCCAGCCCGAGCCGCACCTCGCCTGCGGCGACATCGAGCCGGGCGCATTGCGCGGGGGCGAGGACGGCGAGGCCGTCGCGCGCGTCCAGCGAACGCCACAGCGCCTCCTGCAGCATTCCACCCTCGACGATCCACGCCAGCTCGCTCACGCCCGCGCGATAGGCGTCGAACCTCAGGACCGAGGCGCCATCGTCGCCGAACACGCGCATCGCGCGCACCGGTGTTACCCGTTCGGGCGCCAGCGCCTGCCACACACGCAGTTCGGCGAGAAACCCGGCATTGCCCGGTGTAATCGCGTACACCCGCGAATCCAAGCCTTGCGCAGCGGCGCGGCGCTCGGGCGCGATCAGCGCGACCGACACTGCGCGCAGCGCACGGGCCAGCGCCAGGCCGGCCAGCCCCGCGCCGACGATGGCGAGGTCAGTTTTCACGCACGCATTGTAGATGCGCAGGGGATGGCGCCAAGCCGCTGCTTGGAATAAAATTTGCCATGCGCGGCGAATTAGCTCAGCTGGTTAGAGCAGCGGAATCATAATCCGTTTGTCCGGGGTTCGAATCCCTGATTCGCCACCACTTCTTCCCCTGCGGCGGGCGCCGGTAATACGAGCGTCCGCCAGGTAGCGCTGCACACATTCATGCCCGGCAAGCTTTTCCTGCGCACCTTCGGCTGCCAGATGAATGTGGTTGACTCGGCCGCTATCGCCGGGCTGCTCGCCGACGCCGAGGGCCTCGCCCCCGCCTTGCGCCCCGAGGACGCCGACGTCATCGTCTTCAACACCTGCTCGGTGCGCGAAAAGGCGCAGGAGAAAGTGTTCGCCGACCTCGGCCGCCTGCGCCAGCTCAAGCGCGCAAATCCTCACCTGATGATCGCGGTCGGCGGCTGCGTGGCGAGCCAGGAAGGGGCCGGCATCGTCGAGCGCGCGCCGTTCGTCGACGTGGTGTTCGGGCCGCAGACCCTGCACCGCCTGCCGCAGTTGCTCGCGCGCCGCCGCGAGACCGGCCGGGCGCAGGTGGACGTGAGTTTCCCGCAGATCGAGAAGTTCGACCATCTGCCGGCGCCGCGCGCCGAAGGCCCAGCCGCTTTCGTGTCCATCATGGAAGGCTGCAGCAAGTACTGCAGCTTCTGCGTGGTGCCCTACACCCGCGGTGAGGAACTTTCGCGCCCGTTCGACGACCTGGTGGCGGAAATCGCGGCGCTCGCCGCGCAAGGCATCAGGGAATTGACCCTGCTCGGCCAGAACGTGAACGCCTGGCGCGGGCAGATCGACGGCGCGCCGGCGGATTTCGCGGAATTGCTGCGCTACATCGCCGAGATCGACGGCCTCGAGCGCCTGCGCTACACCACTTCGCACCCGCGCGAGTTCACCCAGCGCCTGATCGACGCGCACGCCGACCTGCCGCAGCTCGCGCCCCAGGTGCACCTGCCCGTGCAGTCGGGCGCCGATCGGGTGCTCGCGGCGATGAAACGCGGCTACACCGCGCTCGAATACCGCTCGATCGTGCGCCGGCTGCGCAAGGCGCGGCCCGGGCTCAGCCTGTCGTCGGACTTCATCGTCGGCTTCCCGGGCGAAACCGAGGCCGATTTCGAGGCCACGCTGCGGCTGGCGAGTGAGCTCGAGTTCGATGGCTCCTTTTCCTTCCTCTACAGCCCGCGGCCCGGCACCCCGGCCGCCGAGCTGCCCGACGCGACGCCGCGCGCAGCCAAGCTCGAGCGCCTGCAGCGGCTGCAGGCGCAGCTCGACGCGCAGGCGAGTGCCGCGAGCGCGGCGATGGTCGGCAGCACGCAGCGCGTACTGGTCGAGGGCCCCTCGAAAAGGAGCGGGGCTGAGCTTGCCGGCCGCACGGCCAACAACCGCGTGGTGAATTTCGCGGGCGATGCGCGCCTGCGCGGGCGCTTCGTCGAGGTGCGCGTGTCGGCGGCGCTTGCGCACACACTGCGCGGCGAACGGGTCGATGCCTAGCAAGGCCGTCGAAGTCCGGCTCGACCCGGTGGACAATCAGCGCCTGGCGCGCCTGTGCGGCGCGCTCGACGCCAACTTGCGCCAGATCGAATCGGCGCTCGACGTGTCGATCGCGCGCCGCGGCGGCCGCTTCACCGTGCGC
>JAABQT010000257.1 GCA_011391295.1 Betaproteobacteria bacterium | reverse complement strand
CTGCTCGCACGCCAATGCCGCCAAGCAGTACAAGCGCCAGCTCGTCGTGACGCGCGAGCTCGGAGCGCAGATTTCGGCGGGCGAGCGGCGCATCGTCGGCACGATGGTGGAGTCGCACCTGGTGGAGGGGCGCCAGGAGCTCGCGCCGGGCAAGCCGCTGCAATACGGTCAGAGCGTCACCGACGCCTGCCTGGGGTGGAAGGATTCCCAGGAAGTGCTGGAAATTCTCTCCGGCGCGGTGAAGGAGCGCAGGAAGCAGGCGAAGGGCAAGCGCTAGGAGACTCGCTAGAATCGCTGCCGTGGCAACATTTTCGCCGCGGCAGTGGTTCTGGTTCGCGCTCGCCGCGACGCTGGTATTTCGCCTGTGGCTCGGCGCCGCGCTGCCGATCACCGGCGACGAAGCCTATTTTGCCATCTGGGGGCGGCACCCCGACCTCGGCTTTTACGATCACCCGCCGATGGTGGGCTGGATGCTCGCGCCGCTGGTGCAGCTGTCGGATGCCGCGTGGGTGCTGCGCCTGCCGGCGATCCTGTTGCCGGCGGCGCTGGCGTTTCTCGTGCGTCAAGCGCTCACCGCCTGGTTCGCGCGCGACGCGGACACCGCCGATGCCGCGGCGCTCGCGGTGCTGCTGATGCCGGTGAACGTCTGGAACGTGCTGGTCACCACCGACACGCCGCTGGCCCTGTTTTCAGTCGCGTCGATGCTCGCCTTTGCCCGGCAGAGGTTCTTTTTCGCCGGTGTGCTGCTCGGGCTCGCGTTTCTCTCCAAGTACCTCGCCGTGCTGCTTGGCCTCGCCTACCTGGTCTGGGCGCTCGCCGCGCGGCGTCCCGCGGCTTTCGGCTGGGTGCTGGCAGGTTCATTGCCGTTCGGCCTGATCAACCTGTACTGGAACTGGCAGGCGTGCTGGTGCAACGTCATGTTCAACGCCATCAACCGGCACGAGGGCGCAGGCCTCGCCTGGACCACGCCGGCGCTGTACGCGCTGACGCTCGTCTATATGGCGGCGCCGCTGTTGTGGTTCGCCTGGCGCGAGCGCTCCAGGTTGCGGGCGGCGGCGCCACAGCCCGCCGTCGGCGTGATGCTCGCGGCCTGGCTGGTGCCGCTCGCCCTCTTCGCGGTGCTCTCGCCGGTGAAGCGCATCGGCCTGCACTGGCTGCTCGCCTTCGTGCCGGCGATCATCCTGACGGCGGCGCTGGCGCTTGAGCGCCGCGCGCTCGTCGTCACGGGGCGCTGGTTCGGGGTGCTCG
This sequence comes from Betaproteobacteria bacterium, assembly GCA_011391295.1. Lineage (GTDB taxonomy): Bacteria > Pseudomonadota > Gammaproteobacteria > Burkholderiales > SG8-39 > JAABQT01. The sequence goes on along the minus strand of JAABQT010000257.1, from coordinate 1,879 downwards.
CCGTGCTGCACGCGGCGGTGTTCATCGTGCTCGCCGCGCTGCCGCTGGAGACCTGGAAAAACCTGCGCCTGTATCCCAGCCTCGTGCTGCACTTCGACACACAGGCGGTGCTCGAGCCGCTCGCGCCGCAGCTGGCGCGCTATCGCCTGGCCGCGGAGGGCTATTCGCTCGCGGCCGTGCTCTCGTTCCACACCCGGCGCAACGTGCCCGTATTCGGGGCGGGGTCCTCGCATGCGCGCCACGACGACATCGTGACCGACTGGCGCCGGCAGCAGGGCCGCGATTTCCTGATCCTGCGGCGCGATGCGGCGCTGCTCGATGACTACCGGCCCTACTTCCGGGAAGTCGAGTCGCAGCGCGTGCAGACGCGCGGCGCCGAGTATTTCGCGGTGCTCGGCCGCGGCTTCGATTACGCCGCGTACCGCGAAGGCGTACTCAGGCAGGTGCGCGAGCGCTGGTACCGCATCCCGTCCTGGCTGCCGGTGGGCCGCTGTTATTTCTTCGAACGCTACGGATTCCAGTGAGCGCGCGCGACCTGGTGCAGCTGCTGCGACCGCACCACTGGGTGAAGAACGGTTTCGTGCTGCCGGGATTGCTGTTTGGCCATGCCTGGGATCGGCCGGGCATCGTGACCGCGGCGCTGTCGGCGACCCTGGCCTTTTGCCTGGCCTCCAGTGCGGTCTACGCCTTCAACGACGCACTCGACGCGCAAGGCGACCGCGAGCATCCGGACAAGAAGGATCGCCCGGTGGCGCGCGGCGCGATTGCCCCGTCCGCGGCGCAGGGCATCGCCGCGCTGCTCGCGGCGGCCGCGCTCGGCCTTGCCGCCTGGAGCGCGTGGGCGGTGGCGGGATTTGTCGCCGCATACCTGGTGCTCAATGCCGCCTATACGCTCGGACTGAAGCGCGTGCCGGTGCTCGACGTGTTCGCCATTGCCTCCGGCTTCATGCTGCGCCTGCTCGCCGGCACCGCGGGCATCGGCATCGAGCCCTCGCGCTGGCTGCTCGCCTGCGGCTTCCTGCTGACGCTGTTTCTGGGCTTCGCCAAGCGCCGGGCGGAGCTCGAGCGCCTCGCACAGGACGCCGCGCAGCACCGGCCCGTGCTCGAGGCCTACAGCCTGGCGTTCCTCGACAAGGCGGTGTTCGCCTGCGTGGTCGGGATGGTGGTCACCTATGCGCTGTACACAGTCGCCGAGACTACCGTGGCGCTGCACGGCACCGGGCAGCTGATCTGGACGCTGCCCTGGGTGCTGCTCGGCAGTTTCCGTTACCTGTTCCGCCTGCACTACCGGGGCGGCGGCGGCGATCCGGCGCAGGAACTGCTGCGCGATCCGCTGCTCGCGGCCGCAGCGCTCGGCTGGGTGGCCACGGTGGCGTGGTTGATCCGTTAGAATGGCCCGCCACGCCGCGCCCATGACCGACCGCCCGCAACAGCTTGCCCACCTCGAGAACCTCGGCGACGCGACGCGCTTCGCCGGCCAGATCTACCTGCTGATCCCGAAGTGCCCGTTGCTGGAGAACTTCACGCCGGCGGAAGTGAACCTGCTGTCGCACTTCATGGAGGTGTACCGCGCGGCCGACAACATGGAGATCATCCGCGAGGGCGATGGCGGCGATTTCATGCTGATCGTGATCCAGGGCCGCATCGAGGTGCGCAAGCGCGACCGCTACAACACGCCCCAGCTGATCGCGGCGGTCGAGCCCGGCCACACGCTGGGCGAGATGTCGATGATTGACGGCGAACCGCGTTATGCCACCTGCGTGGCGATGCAGCCGGCGCTGGTCGCGGTGCTGGACCGCGAGAGCCTGGCGCGCATCATCATCGAGCAGCCGTTGCTCGGCGCAAAGATCCTGATGGAGCTGGTGCTGATGCTGTCGCA
>JAABQT010000256.1 GCA_011391295.1 Betaproteobacteria bacterium | reverse complement strand
CTGATCCCCAAGCCAATCTACACGCGCACAACCAAGGACGGCGTTGTCGTCGAGGCCTCGCTGCAGTGGAACGATGGCTATTACGAGAACGTGCTCTGCTTCACCAACAACATCCCCCAGCGCGATGGCGGCACGCACCTTGCCGGCTTCCGTGGGGCGCTGACGCGCGTGATCAACAAGTACGCGGCGGAGTCCGGCGCGGCGAAGAAGGAGAAGGTCGACATCTCGGGCGATGACGCGCGCGAGGGGCTGACCTGCGTTCTTTCCGTCAAAGTGCCCGACCCGAAATTCTCGTCGCAGACCAAGGACAAGCTGGTCTCGTCCGAAGTACGCCCAATCGTCGAAAGCCTGATCACCGAGGCGCTGAGCACCTGGTTCGAGGAGAACCCCGCCCCCGCCAAGGCGGTCGTGCAGAAGATCGTCGAAGCCGCCGCCGCGCGCGAAGCCGCCCGCAAGGCGCGCGAACTGACGCGTCGCAAGTCCGCGCTCGACATCACGTCGCTGCCGGGAAAACTGGCCGACTGCCAGGAGAAGGACCCGGCGAAATCCGAACTCTTCATCGTCGAGGGTGACTCGGCCGGCGGTTCGGCCAAGCAGGGCCGCCATCGCGAGAACCAGGCGGTGCTGCCGCTGCGCGGGAAAATCCTCAACGTCGAGCGAGCGCGCTTCGACAAGATGCTGGGCTCCGAACAGGTCGGCACGCTGATCATGGCGCTTGGCGCCGGGATCGGGCGCGACGAGTTCGACATCACCAAGATGCGCTATCACCGCATCATCATCATGACCGATGCCGACGTCGACGGCGCGCACATCCGCACGCTGCTGCTGACGTTCTTCTACCGGCAGATGCCCGAGGTGATCGAGAAGGGCTATCTCTACATCGCCCAGCCGCCGCTCTACAAAGCCGAGCGCGGCAAGTCCGAGCGCTATCTCAAGGACGAGGCCGAGCTGGACGAATACCTGATCGAGCAGGGCGTCGCGGGGCAGACGCTGATCCTGCACTCGGGCGAACAGATTGCGGGGGCGGACCTGCGCGCGCGCGTGAAGGACGCTGTCTCATTCCGTGCGAACCTGCAGCGGCTTGCCCTGCGCGCGCCGGGCAGCATCGTTGAACAGGCCGCCCTTGCCGGCGTGCTGAAACAGGGCGCGGGCGATGCCGAAGCGGCCGTCGCCGCCGCTCGCCTCAACCGCATCGCGGAAGAGGGCGAGGACACCTGGACCGGCAAGCACGATGAAGGCGTCTTCCTGTTCACGCGCATGGTGCGCGGCGTCGAGGAGAAGGCCGCGCTTGATCACCAGCTTCTGGCGACGCCGGATGCGCGGCGCCTGGCCGAACGGGCCGAGACGATGCGCGCGATCTACGAAGGCAATTCCATCCTTCGCCACGACAAGACCGGCGACAACGCCGTGTCGGGTCCTGTTGCGCTGCTGAAGGCGGTGCTGGAGGCGGGCGAGCGCGGCATCAAGATCCAGCGCTACAAGGGTCTTGGCGAGATGAACCCGGACCAGCTCTGGGAAACGACGCTCGACCCTAACGCGCGCACGCTGCTGCAGGTGAAGGTCGAACACGCCGACACCGCCGACGAACTCTTCTCCCGCCTCATGGGCGACCTCGTGGAGCCACGCCGCGAGTTCATCCAGGAGAACGCGCTGGATGCGCAGGTGGACGCTTAGGGTCTCTCGGTCGACCAAGCCCATCGCAAAACAAAAAGGCCCGCTGTTGCCAGCGGGCCTTTCGTTTGTCTGCCTTGCCGGCTTACTGCGGCGCGGCTGTCGGGGCGCCGGCGGCGCCTTCGGTGGGGCCGCTGGTGCTGGCGGGTTTGTAGCCGGCGTAGACCCACTGGCCGTGCAGCGGGCGGAAGTCGGCGGAGGCTTCGTTGTTCTGCATCATGAAGATCGTGGTGATGTCGTTCACCGGGTCGATCCACATGTTGGTGCCGGCATAGCCCGACCAGGTGAAGTACTTGCCCGAGGCGGGGTCGGCCGGGTTGATCGGGATGAGGCCGAAGCCGAGGCCGAAGCCGGCGCCGGGAAGCGCATCATAGAACCAGGCCTTGCGATCAACGCCGGTGGCGATCTCGTCCTGCAGCATGGTGGCGAGCGTTTCCGGCTTGATGATCTCGACGCCGCGATACGTGCCCTTGCCGCGCAGCATCTCGACGAAGCGGAAATAGTCTTCCGTGGTCGAGTTGAGACCGCCGCCGCCCGAGAGCATCGGCTGCTTCACCTTGGGCGTCGACAGCGCCGGGATGGTGGTTGGCGGCTCGGCGAGGCGGTTGAACTCGTCTTCCTCGAGATAGAAGTGCGTGTCGTCCATGCCGAGCGGGGTGAATATCTGCTCATTCAGCAGCACGTCGAGCGGCTTGCCGGCGGCGACTTCGATCACGGCGCCGAGCACGTCGGTCGAGCGCGAATAGGTCCAGGCCGAACCCGGATCGAAGGCGAGGGGGAGAGCTGCGATCGCCTTGGAGAGTTCAAGCGCGGTGATGTCGTAGCTGACGTCGCCCGCCGCCATGTACATCTTGCCAAGCTCGTCGTCGGGCGAAGCGAAGATGCCGTAGATGAGGCCCGACTTGTGCGAGAGCAGGTCGCGCACCGTGATCTCGCGCGCGGCGGGGCGCGTCTCGCCCTTGCCGACGAGAACTTTCGGGTTGGCGAATTCGGGAATGTATTTCGAGATCGGATCGTCGAGGCTGATCTTGCCGTCTTCGACCAGCTGCATGGTGGCGATCGAGACGATCGGCTTGCTCATCGAATACACGCGGAAGATGGTTTCGGGCGTGACCGGGTCAGCGTCGCCCGGGCCTTCGGTTCCAACCGCGGTGATGTTCACCACCTTGCCGCCCTTGGCGACGAGGAAGAGGCCGCCGGGAATCTTGCCGGCGGCGATGCCGGCTTCGATGTCGGCCTTGGCCTTGGCGAAGATGGCGGGGTCAAAGCCGAGCGTGGCGGGATCGGCCGCCATCTCGAGCGAGGACACGGCAGGGTCAGCGGTGGTGGATACGGCCGCCGGGGCGGCTTCCTCGGGCTTTGCGGCTTCCGGCGCGCAGGCGCTGACGGACAGGGCAAGCGCAATGGCGGATGCTGCGGCAAGACATATGCGCTCAAGATTGGGGCGCTTCAGGCTCT
>JAABQT010000255.1 GCA_011391295.1 Betaproteobacteria bacterium | reverse complement strand
AGCGCCTTGCACAGCTCGGTCTTGCCCACGCCCGTGGGCCCGAGGAACAGGAACGACCCGTAGGGGCGGTTGGGATCGGAGAGCCCCGAGCGCGAGCGCCGGATGGCGTCCGACACGAGGCGCACCGCCTCGTTCTGGCCGACCACGCGCTCATGCAGCTTTTGTTCCATGTGCACCAGCTTGTCGCGCTCGCCCTGCATCATCTTGGCCACCGGGATGCCGGTGGCGCGCGACACCACCTCGGCGATTTCTTCGGCGCCGACCTGGGTGCGCACCAGCCGCGTCCTGGACGCCTTGGCGTCCGCCTTCTCGGCGCTCTTTTGCTGCGCCTCGAGCTGCGGCAGCTTGCCGTATTGCAGCTCCGCGAGTTTGTCGTACTGGCCCTTCCTTTGCAGGTCTGCCATCTGCAGGCGCAGCTTCTCGATTTCCTCCTTGATGTGCTGGGTGCCCGCGACCTGGGCCTTTTCGGCCTTCCAGATCTCCTCCAGGTCGGAGTATTCCTTCTCCAGGCGCGCAATCTCCTCCTCGATCAGGCCGAAGCGCTTGCGCGAGGCCTCATCCTTTTCCTTTTTCACCGCCTCGCGCTCGATGCGCAGCTGAATCAGGCGCCGGTCGAGCCGGTCCATGGACTCGGGCTTGGAGTCGATCTCCATCTTGATGCGCGCCGCGGCCTCGTCGATCAGGTCGATCGCCTTGTCGGGCAGGAAGCGGTCCGTGATGTAGCGCTGCGAGAGCTCGGCCGCGGCGACGATCGCCGGGTCGGTGATCTCGACCCCGTGGTGCAGCTCGTATTTTTCCTGCAGGCCGCGCAGGATCGCCACCGTCGCTTCCACCGAAGGCTCGCCCACCAGGATCTTCTGGAAGCGGCGCTCGAGCGCGGCGTCCTTCTCCACGTACTTGCGGTACTCGTTCAACGTGGTGGCGCCGATGCAGTGCAGCTCGCCGCGCGCCAGCGCCGGCTTGAGCATGTTGCCGGCGTCGATGGCGCCTTCGGCCTTGCCTGCGCCGACCATGGTGTGCAGCTCGTCGATGAACACGATGGTATTGCCCTCGTCCTTCGCCAGATCCTTGAGCACCGACTTGAGGCGTTCCTCGAACTCGCCGCGGTATTTTGCGCCGGCGAGCAGCGAGGCCATGTCGAGCACCAGCACGCGCTTGTGCTTCAGGGACTCGGGCACTTCGCCGTTGATGATGCGCTGTGCCAGCCCTTCGACGATCGCGGTCTTGCCCACGCCGGGCTCGCCGATCAGGACCGGGTTGTTCTTGGTGCGCCGCTGCAGGATCTGGATGCAGCGCCGGATCTCGTCGTCGCGGCCGATCACCGGGTCAAGCTTGCCGGCGCGCGCGCGCTCGGTGAGATCGAGCGTGTACTTCTCCAGGGACTGGCGCTGCGACTCGTCGGCCTGCCCGGAGACGCTGGCGCCGCCGCGCACCTCGTCGATCGCCTTCGCCAGCTCCTTGCGGTCCACGCCCGCCTGCTTGAGGAGCTTGCCGGTCTCGCCCTTGTCGCCCGCTGCGGCAAGCAGGAACAGCTCCGAGGCGATGTACTGGTCGCCGCGCTTCTGGGCCTCTTTGTCCGCGACGTTCAGGAGCGCTCCCAGGTCGCGCGAGAGGTGGACTTCGCCCGGGGCCCCTTCCACCTTGGCGATGCGGCCCAGGGACTCGGCCAGGCCCTTTTTCAGCGCCCCCGGATTGCCCCCCGCCTTGGCGATGAGCGCGGCCGTGCCCCCGTCCTCCTGGGCCAGGAGCGCGGCGAGCAGGTGCTGCGGCTCGATATATTGGTGGTCCTGGCCTACGGCAAGGCTCTGGGCCTGGGCCAGGGCTTCCTGCAGCCTGGTGGTGAATTTGTCGACACGCATGTGAGGCAAATGGGGCCTGGGCGGCCGGTTTCAAGCGCCCCAGCGAGTCCTCACCGCCGCGCGTGCGTCGCAACCTGTCGCGCAGCGTTCGACGCATTGCGCGCCTGCGGCGGGACCTGCTCCTCGTCGGCGTACAGCCCGCTGCGGAACAGGTGCGAGGCGAGCTGGTAGAAAGCGATGCCCTCACGCGCCAGCGCCGGGGCCCCGCCCGGCACGACGGCATCTGCGCGCAGCGCCAGCACCACGCGCGTCAATGTGGAAACAAGGACCAGCGCTGCGACGGCGAGCGCGGCGGGCCGCAGGCGCGGCGCGAGAGTGATTCTCATCAAAGCCTTCAAATCTTGTGGCCCCGCGACGCGCGCAACGATGACCTGGATCAATCCAACAGACGAAAAGTTGCAAATCCGAGCCACGTCGCCGCGATGGCGCCCAGCAGATGCGCCGCCGAGTGCAACCCGGCGGCGGCAAAGCGCCCCGCCTGCAGCAGCTGCACCGACTCTGCGGAAAAAGTCGAAAACGTCGTCAGCGCGCCGAGGAATCCGGTGATGCAGGCGAGCCGCCACTCCGGCGCCAGGGCGCTGTTGGCGGAAAAGTAGGCCACTGCCAGGCCGACCGCGTAGCCACCGCCGAGATTCGCCACCAGCGTGCCCAGCGGCAGGTTCGTGGTGAGCGGATTGAGCCAGGTGCCCAGCCCCCAGCGCGCCCAGGCACCGAGCATCGCCCCCGCCCCCACGGCGGCGAAGGCGGCGGCGTTCACTTCCAGCGCTCCGCAGCCTGGTCGTCCGAGGCGCGCGCCTCGACCCAGCCCGCGCCCTCTTTCTTCCAGAACGGCGCCTGCGTCTTGAGAAAATCCATGATGAACTCGCAGGCGGCGAAGGCGTCGGCGCGATGGCCGCTGGCCACCGCCACCAGCACGATCTGGTCGGTGGGCTGCAGCGCGCCGGTGCGGTGGATCACCGTGCAATCCAGCACCTGCCAGCGCGAGCGCGCCTCCTCCACGATCTGGTGCAACGCGCGCTCGGTCATGCCGGGATAGTGCTCCAGCGCCATGGCCACCTCGCGCACCACGCCGACGAAACTCGCCACCGCGCCGACCGCCGGGTCGCGCGACAGCGCGCGCATCTCGGCGCCGGCGTCGAAGTCCTGCGACTGCACCGAGACCTTCATCCGCCGGTCACCGGGGGAAAGAACGCCACTTCGTCGCCCGCTTTGAGGACCGCGGTCGGCGCTGCCATGTCCTGGTTCACCGCCGTGCGCACCAGCTTGCCGTCGGCGAG
>JAABQT010000254.1 GCA_011391295.1 Betaproteobacteria bacterium | reverse complement strand
AAGCACGTCGGGCGACCGCTGCCCAACGCCGCCCTGCTCGGCGGGTTCGCGGCGGTGTCCGGGCGCATCGCGCTCGATTCGGTGCTCGCCGCGATCCGCGAGAAATTTCCCCCCGGGATCGCCGACGGCAACGTCGCCGCCGCCAGCGCCGCGTACGAGTTCGTTGTCCGGGAAATGCGCGAGGCCACCCGTGCTCAAACAGACTGAAGGCTCGAACGCCGTCGCCGAGGCGGTTGCTTTGTGCCGGCCGGAGGTGATCTGTGCCTATCCGATCTCGCCGCAGACCCACATCGTCGAGGGACTCGGCGAGATGGTGAAATCCGGCGCGCTCGGCAACTGCGAATTCATCAATGTCGAGTCCGAGTTCGCCGCGATGAGCGTGGCGATCGGCGCCTCGGCCGCCGGCGCGCGCGCCTACACCGCCACCGCCTCGCAGGGACTGCTGTTCATGGCCGAGGCCGTGTTCAATGCCTCGGGCCTCGGCCTGCCGATCGTGATGACGGTCGCCAACCGCGCCATCGGCGCGCCGATCAACATCTGGAACGACCATACGGATGCGATGAGCCAGCGCGACTGCGGCTGGATCCAGCTGTTCGCCGAGGACAACCAGGAGGCGCTCGACCTGCACATCCAGGCGTTCCGCCTCGGCGAAGAGCTCTCGCTGCCGGTGATGGTGTGCATGGACGGTTTCATCCTGACCCATGCCTACGAGCGGGTGGACATTCCGAGCCAGGCGCAGGTGGACGCTTACCTGCCGCCCTACGAGCCGCGCCAGATCCTCGACCCGGCCGAGCCGGTGTCGATCGGCGCGATGGTCGGGCCGGAAGCCTTCATGGAGGTGCGCTACCTCGCGCACGCCAAGCAGATGCAGGCGCTCGAGCTGATCCCGCATTACGCCGAGGAATTCCGCTCGGTGTTCGGCCGCGGCTCCGGCGGCCTGCTGCACAGCTACCGTGTGGAGGACGCCGACACCCTCGTGGTGGCTCTCGGCTCCGTGCTCGGCACCATCAAGGACACGGTGGACGAGATGCGCGCGAACGGCACCAGGATCGGCGTGATCGGCATCACCTGCTTCCGGCCCTGGCCGCTCGCCGCCGTGCGCGCGGCGCTGTCTGGCGCGCAGCGCGTGGTGGTGCTGGAAAAGAGCCTTGCGGTCGGCCTGGGCGGCATCGTCTCGAGCAACGTGCGCACCTCGCTCGCCGCGCCTGCCACGCCCGTGTATACGGTCATCGCGGGCCTTGGCGGGCGCAACATCACGCGCGCTTCGCTGCACAAGGCGTTTGCCGAAGCGATCGCGGGCACCCTGGAGTCCGTCACCTTCCTCGACCTCGATCGCGCCGCGGTCGATCGGGTGCTCGCGCGCGAGCGCGAGGTGCGGCGCTCCGGCCCGATTGCCGAAGCCGTCCTGCGCGGCATGGGCGCGCCGGGCGCGCGCATCGGTTGAAGGGGCGCGCCATGTCCTTCCAGCCGGTCAAGTTCTACCAGACGGGAACCTTCACGGTCGGCAACCGGCTGCTGCCGGACGCCGAACGCGCGGTGCAGGCGAACATGCGCCGCACCAATTCGCTCAATTCCGGGCATCGCGCCTGCCAGGGTTGCGGCGAGGCGCTCGGCGCTCGCTATGCGATCGACGCCGCGATGCACGCTACCCGCAACCAGCTGGTCGCGTCGAACGCCACCGGCTGCCTGGAAGTGTTCTCCACCCCCTACCCCGAGACCTCGTGGCAGATCCCGTGGATCCACTCGCTGTTCGGCAACGCGGCGGCAGTCGCCACGGGTATCGCCGCGGCGCTCAAGGTCAAGGGCCGGAGCGACGTCCGGGTCATCGCGCAGGGTGGCGACGGCGGCACCGCTGACATCGGTTTCGGCTGCCTGTCGGGCATGTTCGAGCGCAACGACGACGTGCTCTACCTGTGCTACGACAACGAGGCGTACATGAACACCGGCGTGCAGCGCTCCTCGGCAACGCCGCCGGCGGCGCGCACCGCCACCACCATGGCCGTCGGGCCCGCACCCGGCAACAGCTTCGGCCAGGGCAAGAACCTGCCGGCAATCGCGATGGCGCACGGCGTCCAGTACGTGGCCACCGCGACGGTGGCCGAGTTGCGCGACCTCGAAGCCAAGGTCACGCGCGCCATGGAGTTCCGCGGCGCGCGCTATATCCACATTTTCGTGCCCTGCCCACTCGGCTGGGGCCACGCCTCCAACGACACCATCCGCATCGCGCGGTTGGCGAAGGAGACCGGGCTGTTCCCGGTATTCGAGGCCGAGCACGGCGAGATCGTGAGCGTCTCGAAGATCCGCCACCCGTTGCCGGTCGAGGAGTACCTGCGGCCGCAGAAGCGCTTCGCGCACCTGTTCTCGCCGCAGCCGCGCGCGCAGGTGATCGCGCAGATTCAGGCGATGGCCGACCGCAACATCCGCAAGTACAAGCTGCACGACGAGGGCGCGCGATGATGCGCAAGCCCTTCGCCATCACCCTCGATCCGGGCTCGAGCCTGGCCAACCACACCGGTACCTGGCGCACCGAGCGGCCGGTGTACGTCGACCGGCTGCCGCCCTGCAATCACGCCTGCCCGGCGGGCGAGAACATCCAGGGCTGGCTGTTCCACGCAGAAGGCGGCGACTACGAAGCCGCCTGGCGCAAGCTCGCCGAGGACAACCCGCTGCCCGCGGTGATGGGCCGGGTGTGCTACCACCCGTGCGAGGACGCGTGCAATCGCGGCAGCATTGATACGCCGGTGGGCATCAATTCGATCGAACGCTTCCTCGGCGATGAAGCGATCCGGCGCGGCTGGAAATTCGCGCCGCCGCCCGCGAGTTCCGGCAAGCGCGTGCTGATCGTCGGCGCGGGTCCTTCCGGCCTGTCGGCGGCTTACCACCTTGCCCGGCTCGGGCATCGCGTCGCGATCTACGACGCCGGTCCGGTCGCGGGCGGCATGATGCGCTTCGGCATCCCGAAGTACCGCCTGCCTCGCGACGTGCTCGATGCCGAGGTGAAGCGCATTACCGACCTGGGCGTGGAACTCAAGCTCAGCAGCAAGGTCGACAGCATCCTCGATACCATGCGCCAGGGCGCGTTCGATGCCGCCTTCCTCGCAGTCGGGGCGCACATCGCGAAGCGCGCTTTCATACCG